>CALGEU010000327.1 GCA_937881285.1 uncultured Clostridia bacterium
GCAAACGTTTCTTATTATTACAATTACGAAGATGCGCCAAACGGCGGATATTGTTGGATAGATGATTTGGACGAAGGGGAGAAAATAAAGACTATCCCGCAAGAACCTGAAAGAGAAGAATATATGTTTGGCGGATGGTTTTTGGAAGAACAATGTTTAACAAAATTTGATTTTGACACTTACACAATGGATGAAAGCGGGGAGCTGGAACTCTTTGCAAAATGGATAAAAAAATAATTATTATCATTTTTAGCATTGTGTTTTGCGTATCGATGCGGTCTCAAAAAAGTCTGACTGAAATGTCATAAGATAATTAAAAAGCCACTAATTAGTGGCTTTTTTCAAGTATTCTTCGTGTTTGTTTGGAGTGGCGATGACGGTTTGATAGTTGACATATATCACTTGTCCCGGGTGTCCGTTCGGTTTGCGTTTTACGTTGCGGCGAGCGGTGTAGTCCACTTCAACGTTGGCGGTTTTGGTGCTTGCGGTGATTTCGCTTGCGATTTTTATGACGTTGTCGGGCACTTCTCGTCCGTCGGTGACGATTATCGTGTGTGCGCCGTGGTCGTTTTTCAGGTGCATCCATATATCCGACGATGAAGCCGTTCTGAACGTCAATTCATCGTTTTGTACGTTGTTTTTTCCGCGATAGATATAAAATCCGTCCACTTCGTAGATATACGGCGGTTCTGCCTTTTCTTTGCGGATTTTTTTGACGGACTTTTGTTTTTTGCCACCGCCGAGCGAAACGATTTCGTCTTCTATGGACGACAAGTCGCTCTCGTAGGGTAGATTTGCGATTTCGTCTTCGATTGACTTGACGTATTCGAGCAAATCTTTGTCGTCGGCAAGTTTTTTGACGGTGAATTCTTTCGTGCGTTTCAACTTGTTGTATTTGTTGTAATACGCTGTTGAATTCTTTGACGGAGAAAGCCTTGCGTCAAGTGGAATTTTCACTTCGGTATCGTCGTAATAGTTGGTGCAGACAAGGCTTTCGTCGCCTTTTTGTATGCGATATATGTTGTTGACGATAAGTTCGCCGTAAATACGGAATTTTTCCATATCTTCGCATTCTTTGAGACGGGCAAGGTCAATCGCAACGTTTTTTTCGACTTTTTGGCGCAGATGTTTTGCTTGCGTTGCGAGAGATTTCAATCTTGCTTTGTTGCGAATGTCCTTATCCGTATCGGTCACGAGCGCGTCGAAAGCGTCGCTCATAGTCGCAAAACGTTTGACGTTCGTTCCGTCGTCGAGACAGCGATAAACGACGGGGTAGACTTCTTTGTCTTGTATCACGCAAGGCTCGGTTGCGATTTCGGGCGAAACTTCGCCAATGCTCGCAAACGCTTTTATGGTTGAAAACAGGCGTTCTTTTTCCGTTTGAGAGAGCGGCGCACATTCGCTTCGTAGCCCCGAACGGAGCAGAATTTCGCTTACGGTAGTGCCTGCAAATCCTGATACGTTGTCAAGAATAAACTTGTGCAAATCACCGCCTGCAAAACTGTCGAAAACCGAAAAACAATGGTTTAGATAACTGATTTTCTTCTGCGCAACGGGAGCGTATACAACTCCGCGCAAGACAACGTGGTCTCGCGCCATATCGAGCGGAAGATGCTTGACTGCGTCGAGAATGACAAGATTGTCGTCGGTGAAGACTATGTTTGAATATCTGTTCATAATCTCGACGAAAAGATAAAACACCTTGTCGTCGCGCATTTCGGTTTTGGCGTTGAATTTGAGTTGCAAAATGCGGTCGGCGTTGAAAATTTTCACGCTTTCGATGCTTGCGTTGGTGAGATATTTGCGAAGAAGCATGCAAAGATTCGGCGCAACCATAGGACTTGCCTTTTTGCTTGTCGTGAAGTGAATTCTCGGTGCGCCGGCATTGCAGGAAACGACGAGACATCTGTTTTTGCCTTTCGAGCGCACGAAAAAGCGCAACTCGTCGGTTTCGGGTTGTTGAATCTTGTCTATTCTTGCGCCTTGCAATTCTTCGTTCAATTCTTTTGCAAGTGCGCAAAGTGCAAATAAATCGCTTCCCATACGCTATATTTTAGCAAGGTTTTGCAAATTTTACAATAAAAATTACAACTTGTTTTACTCGTGCCGTAAAAACGTTTGATTTTTGGCGACCTATATGCTAAAATACATCTACTTGTTATAAAATATATATCCGTACACCCCGTGCGGACATGGAGGACAAATGAACTACACAGTAGAAAAGTTGGAAAAAAGCCAAGTCAAATTCAATTACGTTGTGGACAAGGACAAATTCAACGCAGCAATCAAGCAAGCCTATGAAAAAACCAAGCATAAATATGCTGTTCCTGGTTTCAGAAAAGGTCACGCTCCGCAAAAAGTTATTGAAGGTATGTACGGTCAAGGCGTGTTTTTCAGCGACGCTGTAAACGAACTCATCGATTCTTCTCTTGAAGAACTCGAAAAAGACGAAAACTACGATTTCGTGGCTGTCGACAGCGTATGCGACGTCGATATGACCGAAGACGGCGGTGTGAAATTCTCAATCGTTATGGTCGTCAAACCCGAAGTCGTTCTCGGACAATATAAAGGTCTCAACGTTGCAAAGAAAGCGGTCAAAGTCACGGCAAAACAAGTTGACGAAAGAATCGCACAAGAACAAGAAAAGCAAGCGCGTCTCATCGACGTGGACACCGCGGCAGTCAACGGCAACACCGTGACTATCGATTTTGTCGGAAGCGTTGACGGAGTAGCATTCGAAGGCGGCAGCGCAAACGATTATGATCTCGAACTCGGAAGCGGCACGTTCATTCCCGGATTCGAAGACCAACTCGTCGGCGTCAAAGCAGGCGATCAAAAAGACGTCAAAGTGACTTTCCCCGAGAACTATCAAGCGGAAAATCTCGCAGGCAAAGAAGCAGTGTTCGCATGCACCGTCAAAGCGGTCAAAGTGAAAGAACTTCCAGCAATCGACGACGAATTCGTCAAAGAAATCTCCGAATTCGACACTCTTGCAGAGTACAAAGCGGACGTTAAGGCAAAAATCACCAAGGAAGAACAAGACAAGGCAGATCGTGAATTCGAAGACGCAGTCGTCGAAAAAATCGTTGACGCTTCAACCGTTGAAATTCCGACCGCAATGATCGATCGCGAAGCAGACGATATGGTGCACGAATTCGAATATCGTCTCATGTATCAAGGCCTCAAACTCGACGATTATCTCAAATATCTCAATATGACGAGAGATCAACTTGTCGAACAATACAAAGATCAAGCTCAAAAGACCGTCAAAGTGCGTCTTGTTATGGAACAACTCATCAAAGCCGAAGATCTCAAGATCGAAGACAAGGAAATCGACGCGAAGATGGAAGAGTTTGCAAAAGAAAGCAATCAATCCGTCGAAGATTTCAAGAAGAATCTCCACAAAGAACAAGTGGACTACATCGTCAATTCCATCATGAACGAGAAGTTGCTTGACTTCCTTACAAAAGAAAACCTTGCTGCAAAGAAAACCGCAGCAAAGAAAGCGGATAAAGCGGAAAGCGAAGAAGCACCCGTCGAAGAGAAGAAGCCTGCTGCCAAAAAAACAACGAAAAAGACAGCAAAAGCCACGACCGACGCAGAATAATCGCTGTGCTTAATGTGTAAAATAAGAGTGTCCTGGGACGCTCTGACTCGTTCCGCTTGCTCTTTTGGCAAGCGGAATGCGTATAAAAAGAAAATTTTCGCCGAATTGTGCCCGAGACGAAAAAGTTTCGGGTGACGGCAGGCGGATACGGCAACTCGTACCGCAAAAAAACGGAGTTATTATGAACGTGAAAAATCAACTTATACCTATGGTTGTCGAGCAAACCGGCAGGGGTGAACGCTCGTACGATATCTATTCCAGACTTCTCGAAGACAGAATTATCTTTTTGACGGGCGAAATCGACGATAACGTCGCAGATCTCGTCGTTGCGCAACTCATCTATCTCGAAGGCAAAGACTCCACGAAAGACATCAGTCTTTACATCAACAGCCCCGGCGGTTCGGTGTCTGCCGGCTTTGCAATCTACGACACGATGAACTACATCAAGTGCGACGTTTCCACGATTTGTATCGGTATGGCGGCGTCTATGGGCGCATTCTTGCTCTCGTCAGGCGCAAAGGGAAAGAGATTCTCTCTTCCGAACGCAAAAGTCATGATTCATCAACCGCTCGGCGGCGCGCAAGGTCAGGCAAGCGATATCGCAATTCAGGCAAACGAAATCTTGAAGACTAAAAAGCGTATCAACGATATTCTTGCGCAGAATACGTCTCAACCGCTTTCAAAAATCGAAGTCGACACCGACAGAGACTTCTATATGACGGCGGAAGAAGCCGAAAAATACGGTCTCGTTGACAAAATTTTCTATTCAAGAAAATAAAGTCGGCAAAATACGAAATTATCCCAAAATTTAGCGTGATATGCGGAAAGTGACAATCTAACCGCATATATTGCGCTTGTTCGGAGTATATAACAATATGGAAAACTATCATAAGGAAACACATTGCAGTTTCTGCGGCAAAAGCGAAAGCGAAGTCGAGACCATAATCAACGGTCCCAACGGCATGACCATTTGCAACGAATGTATAGAAACTTGCGAGTATATTCTCAACAAAGGCAAATCCGCCGATAATTCGGGCTTGAGTTTGTATACGCCAAAGGAAATCAAGGCGAAACTCGACGAATATATCATCGGTCAGGACAGCGCAAAACGAGTGTTGTCAGTTGCCGTGTACAATCACTATAAACGCATAAGCCAACTCGGCGAAAAGAAGAAAAACGACGGCGTTGTGATTGAAAAGAGCAACGTGCTTTTGCTCGGACCGACAGGTTCGGGTAAGACTTTGCTTGCAAAGACGCTTGCGCAGATTCTCAACGTTCCGTTTGCGGTTGCAGACGCAACGACGCTCACCGAAGCAGGCTACGTCGGCGAAGATGTTGAAAATATTCTTCTCAAACTCATTCAATCAGCAAACGGAGACTTGAAACGCGCGGAAATCGGCATCGTTTATATCGACGAAATCGACAAAATCGCCAAGAAGGGCGAAAACGTGTCCATAACTCGCGACGTGAGCGGCGAAGGCGTGCAACAGGCACTTCTCAAAATCATCGAAGGTACGGTTGCCAACGTTCCGCCACAAGGCGGAAGAAAGCATCCGAATCAGGAATGCTATCAACTCGATACGACGAACATCTTGTTCCTTTGCGGCGGTGCTTTCGTCGATCTTGACAAAATCATCGATCAGAGAAAGGACAATTCAAAGCTCGGATTCGGTTCGGCTGTCAAAGGCACGGTGGATTATCGCTATGACGAACTTATCGAAGCGTTGCAGCCTGCCGACCTTATCAAATACGGTCTTATCCCCGAATTTGTCGGCCGTGTGCCTATCGTAGTCGGTCTCAACGCTCTCGACGAAAACGCGCTCGTCAAGATTTTGTCCGAGCCGAAAAACGCGCTTGTCAAACAATATAAATATCAGTTCGAGCTCGACGGCGTTGACCTTGAATTTGAAGACGACGCATTAAGAGCGGTTGCGGCAAAGGCAATTCAACTCAACACCGGAGCACGCGGACTTCGCGCAATTCTCGAAGACGTGCTTCTCGAACTTATGTTTGAGATTCCGTCAGATGACGATATCGAAAAAGTCATCGTCACGAAAGGTGCAATCGAAAAGACCGAAAAACCTATCGTCGTGAGAAAGCAAGGCGTGAAAGAAGAAACTGCAAATAGCATTGCATAATCTTAAAACAGCGCATCTGATGCGCTGTTTTTATGCTCTTTTGCAAAAAAATTAATTATCGAACAAATTGTTATAGGTGAACGAATGATAAAACAAGCGAAGTTTATTATATCCGTGGCTGACGGAAAGAATATTCCGACCTACGACGCGCCCGAGATTGCGATTGCGGGCAAATCCAACGTCGGGAAATCTTCCTTTATCAATTTCATGGTGAATCAGAACAAACTTGCCAAAACGTCTCAAGAGCCGGGACGCACGCGTCTTTTGAATTATTTCGAGATAAACAACGGCGAGTATTATTTCGTAGATTTGCCGGGTTACGGTTATGCAAAGGTCAATCGTCAGGAAAAACAGAAGTGGGGTGTGTTGATTGAAAACTATTTTCAGACGAGCGAAAATCTTATCAACGTATTTGTGCTTGTCGATATTCGCCACGATCCGACCGACGATGATAAAATGCTCATCAATTACTTGTACAACTACCGTATTCCGTTCACGATAATTGCGACGAAGGCAGACAAGCTTTCTCGCGCTCAACAACAAAAGTGTAAGGCTGTCATAGCGTCTTCTTTGTGTGTCGGAGTGAAAGACATTCTTGTCACATCGTCTCTTGCCAAGACGGGTAAAGACGAAGTGTTGAACAAAATCGACGTCTTGCTCGAACATCAGAATGCGCTTAAATTATCCGCAAGAAACGGCGGACAAGGCAGTGAAGACGGCATCGAGAACGACGCACAATAAACGTCGTGACATTGAATTTTTCCTAAAAAATAATCGATTTTTTCTCGTAGAAAGATTTTTCGATTCGATACGAAAATTGAAAAACTCCGAATTTGGCAATCCAAACTCGGTGTTTATTTTTTTATGTCTTCCTATAATTTTTATAAGAAAGTATTCTAAAATTCACATATTATGATAAAACTTTTCTAAAAAGTACTGATTTTTATAATACTTTTTGAAGATATTTGCAAATTTTCAATCCGCTTAATCGATTTGACACACTTCAATGACTTTGTTCTCCACAAGGTCGCAAGACGTGAGAATATACTCAATTCCGTTCTTTTTGAAACGCGGAGTAACTCGCACGTTTTTGCCGTGCAGATGTCCGTACAACACGAAATCGACTTGATATTTTTCAAGCAAGGCGGTGACTTCGGTGTCTTGGTAGTTTGCTTCAAACGGCGGATAGTGCAAAACTGCGATCAGAACGTCGCCGTCTTTTTGCATTGCCTTTGCGGTGGAAAGCGAGAGATTGAGACGGATAAGTTCGCGTTGATATATTTTCAAGTCGTCTTCGTTTGTATCTTTGCAAGGAATATTCCATCCGCGAGAACCTGCGATGACCACGCCTTTTCCGCTCTCCGCTTCTTCTCTGTACGCATTGTTTTGTATGAAATTGAAAGCGGGGAATTTTGCGCGCATTTTGCTGAGTGAATTCCAGTAGTAATCGTGATTGCCTTTTACGACGAACTTTTTGCCGTTGAGTGCTTCGACAAGCGCATAATCGGGGGCTGCCTGGTCGGCAGTGAGTCCCCAGGACATATCTCCGCCAAGCAAAATAAGGTCATCGTTCGTGACCTTGCTTTGCCAGTCTTCGCTTATTTTGACGAAGTGGTTTTGCCAGCCGTCTCCGAAAATATCCATAGGCTTTTCGACGGCGGTGGAAAGATGTAAATCGCTTATCGCAAATACTTTCATAAATTTATTATATCATATGGATTTTTTTATTTCAATCCTACGGCTTATTTATATTTATAATTTATTATATGGTTTATTATCCATATTTTTCTTTGTTTTGTTTTTATAAAATGCTGCGATTATCTTCCTTATTTTTTTGAATTTCGTGCATTTATTTTATATTGTTATCCGAATGTTTTGTTGTTTTTAGTTTTTTATAAACTGTATCGTAAATGTAAAAATGACGGTTTAAACCGTCATTTTTAAGTACTTATGGAATTGTGCTTTACTCTATTTATTCGTTATCGAGTGATTGTTTCAGGTCGGGAAGAGCGGTAGGTCGAATACGCCTTGGCATGCGTCCTGACTGAATTCCGTGCAAGGCGGTATCTTGCAATAGCCGTACGACGGAACGAGAAGGTTGACCGGTGCCTGAACGCTCAGAATGATTGTGACGCAGCACGTGATCGAGAACGTGTAGTCGCTCACGTAAGTACCGCGCGGTGACGCCATGTTTACGGTTGCCGCGATGTTCGGCGTGATTACGCTGCCTGTCGGAACGCACATGACTACGTCTTGCGATACGGAAATCGTGCCTGTTCCCGTGCCTGCCGTGCCGTTTGCGTCGGTGTAGGCAATTTGCACGGGGATACCGATTGTTGCCGTGACGCGTGAAAGACCCGGACGGTCCGCAATCGGAGTTATCGTAAGGGCGGTTATCGTTCCCGTTTGCGAAGTGGAAGAACCGCTTACGAAGGTGAGTGGCAAAGTGGGGCTTGCTGGCGACAGGTTGGTGAGCGCAACCGTTGCGTCGATGCTGGTCTGAAGCATACAGGCGTCAAAGATTTTGACGGTTTGAATGCAGACTTTTTCGCACAAGCCATTCATAGGATTGCCGTTGATGTTCCCGGGACATCTGTCGGGAGTTGAACTGTTGTTGCAAAAAGACATCTTTTTATCTCCTTATTTTTTTCGTTTGATGCAATATATGCGGCAATGCGGATTTTGTTGCAAAAAGCAGGGGGAGCAAACGTTCGGTTTATTGTTTGATGAAAATTTTTATTAAGTTTTTATAAAAACGATCAAAAGAGTATATAAAATTTCATTCAAAAATTAATCGTCAAAACGTCCGATAATTCATTTTTGAGACATTGATTAAATTGCGTTTTTCGCGAATTTTCACTGTTTAGTAGGGGTGTGGTGAAATGGTAAAAATGAATGAAAAATCGCCTTTTGCATATAGTTTACTTGTTAATAAAACAAAATGCATAAAATTGTAAAAAATCCACTAAACAGGCGAAAAATTTTGTGGTCAAAAATGGAAAATTTCCCTTGACAACAAAATTATATTGTTATACAATAACAAGCGTGAAGGGGATTCCACACCCAAATTGTCCCCAAAAGGAAGTAACGATGGCAAAATTCATGCTCGGCAATGCTCGTCACCAACTCGACGAGAAAAACAGATTCAGGATACCTGTCAAGTTCCGCGAAGGACTCGGCGCAAATCCTTATTATCTGCCGGGCAAGAACGGATGCATGTATATCGTTCCCGAAGAGAAAGTCGAGACGATGTTCTCGGAGATGGTCAACCAAAATCCGTACACGTCCGACACGGAATTTACTTCCGCAGTGTTTTCGTTCAGCGGTTCGCTTGAAGAAGACGCACAAGGCAGAGCGACTCTCGACAAGACGATAAAAGACAAATTCGGTTTCCAAAAAGAACTCGTGTTCGTCGGCAAGATGTCTTATCTCGAAGTGTGGCCCGCAGAGAAGTGGGACGAAAGATACGGTGTGCTTGACCCGAACAAGATTGACAAGATGATTCAAGACCTTAAAAAGTACGGGGTGTGAAAATGGAATTTGCACATATCCCCGTGATGCTGAACGAGTGTCTCGAAGGGCTGAACATCAAAGCGGACGGAACGTACGTTGACGGAACGGTCGGCGGAGCGGGACATTCGATAGAGATTGTCAAGAGATTGTCCGAAAACGGAAGACTGATATGCGTCGATAAAGACGAAGACGCTTTGAAAGCGGCAGGCGAGAGACTTGCACCATACAAAGACAGAGTGACATTCATTCACGACGATTACAAAAATCTCGTAAACGAACTCGATTCGATAGGCGTCGGCAAGGTGGACGGAATACTTCTCGATCTCGGGGTGAGCAGTTATCAACTTGACAACGCAGAGCGCGGATTCAGTTATATGAAAGACGCACCGCTCGATATGAGAATGGACAGATCTCAAAGAATCAGCGCACACGAAGTCGTAAACGGTTATACGGAAAGCGAACTTGCAAGAATTCTTTTCGATTACGGTGAAGAAAAACTTGCAAGACAAATTGCGAGAAACATCGTCAGAGCAAGAAGCGAAAAACCGATTGAAACGACGCTCGAACTTGCAAAGATAGTGGAAGACACTTATCCGGCAAAGACGAGATGGAAATTCGGACATCCGGCAAAACGAACCTTTCAGGCAATAAGAATCGAAGTCAACGACGAACTTTCAAGTCTCGGCGAAGCGGTCACCGCAATGGCGAGAAGACTTGAAAAGGGCGGAAGAATGGCAGTGATAACTTTCCATTCTCTCGAAGACAGAATCGTCAAATCCGCATTTAAGGAATTGAGCCTTGCATGCACGTGTCCGCCGGACTTTCCGGTCTGTGTATGCGGCAAAGTGCAGGAAGTCGAACTGGTCAACAAGAAGCCTATTACGGCAAGCGAAGAAGAACTTGAAAACAATTCGAGATCTCAGAGTGCGAAACTCAGAGTGATCGAAAAACTGTGAATAAAAACGAAAAAACAAACGTCAAAAAAACAAAAACGATAACAGGATAAGAAGGAAGAGTAAATCGGTTATCTAAAAGGGTCAAAAGAAAATAACCGATAATCTAAAAGGGGTACGACTATGGCAATCACATTGGACGAATTGTTGGGTAGAAACACACAAAGCGCACAACAAGAAAGCGTTGAGCGTTTTCCGTCATACGAAGATTTCAAAGCAAGAAACAGCGCAAATCAATATCCGCAGGCGAACGCGCAACAAAACGTCCGCTACAATTTCGATATGGCTCCCGCTCAAGCGCCGAGAAGCGTTGAAAGCGTGAGAAATTACGAAGCGTCTAGACCCTACGTCGCACCGCAATCCAGCGAATATCAGACTCGCGATTATCCGTTCTACGACAATCTCCGTCAGGACAGAATGCAATATCAACAACCCGTTCAGACGGTTGATTATTCCGCGTATGCTCAACCAGTTCAAAGAGTGGAGCAAATGCCCGCTCAAGCCCCCGTTCAACGTCAGGAACATCACGATTTCTACGATTTCACGGCACAGGACAGCGAAAGATTGAGCGACCAGGAACTCTACGAAAGACTTGCTCACACAAATATGCAGCAAGGTCCGGTGTTTGAAGAACAACGTCAACAGGCTCGCACGGGTCTCTTTGCTCGCAAGGCGCAGAGAACTCAGGATATGAGCGAACAAAAACAACGCGGCAGACTCAACACGAAGGGTAAAATCATTCTCGGCGTGTACATTGCGGTCATTGCTCTCGTTGCGTCTCTCATCATCGTGAACGCAACCAAAATCAATCAGGGCAAAGCGGTCACTCCGACTTCAAAAATCGAAGCGAGCGTGCAAAGTGCGAATAATACGGAATCTCTCGGAATAGATTCCAACTATGAAGTTCGCATCTGAAACTAAAAAAGACAACAAACCCAATCTTCTTTATAATCCAACAAAAAGGCTGTCGGCAATACTATTGCTGATGGTCTTTTTGTTTTGCGCGGTTTTCTGCAAAATGTTTGCGGTGATAATTCTTGACGGCGGCAATTTGCAGGTTAAAGCGACTTCGCAGTGGTTGAGAGACGTGCCGACCGACGCTCCGCGCGGCAGAATTCTGGACAGAAACGGAAAGGTGCTTGCGTCTACGGCGACAAGATACAATTTGTACGTCAGACCGGGAGACACGAAAGACAAAGAAGCGGTTGCGAAACTTCTTTGCGACACGTTCGGATACGAGTATGAGAAAACTCTTGAAAAAATTTCGAAACGAGTGAGTGAAGTGACTGTCGCAACGGGTGTGACGAAAGAACAGTTGAACGCAATCTATGCAAGCGGTCTCGGCGGAATATACTATGCGGAAGACAATTTCAGATATTATCCGTACGGCGACTTTATGACGCAACTTATCGGTTTTTGCTCGTCGGACGGCTACGGTCAGACGGGGCTGGAAGCGTATTACGACAAATACCTTACGGGTGTGAACGGGCAGATTCTGACAGAAGCGGATTTGGTCGGCAAATCGTTGCCCGGCGGCGAATATTATCTTCCGCCCGTGAGCGGTTTTGACCTTGTGACGACGATAGACGCAGGTATTCAGGCAATAGTCGAAGGGGCGGTTGCAAACGCCGTCGGAAAGTTTTCGCCCAAAGGCGTGATGTGCGCGGTGATGGATTATACCAACGGAGACATTCTCGCATTGTGCGAATATCCGTCTTTCGATTTGAACGACGTGCCGAGAGACAATCTTCAAACTTTGTTTGAAAACTCGAAAAGCAAATTCGTTTCAACCGTGTACGAGCCGGGGTCTACTTTCAAAATACTTACGTCTGCCGCCGCGCTCGATTCGGGAAAAGTGAGCGTGAACGACAGATTTTATTGCGCAGGGTCGAGAGTTGTCGACGGAAAGAAAATCAGGTGTTGGAAAGCAAAAGGACACGGCTCGATAGATTTCGGCGGTGGAGTGGAAAACAGTTGCAACTGCGTGTTTATGGACTGCGCGTTGCGAATGGGGACGGAAAAATTTTACGACTATTTGCGTGCTTTCGGGCTTACGAGCAAAACGGGTATAGACGTGACGGGTGAGACGAGCGGAATCTTCATTGCGCAGAATCTCGTCAAAAACGTAGACCTTGCGCGCATAGGTTTCGGACAGGCTGTTGCGGTTACGCCGATAGGCTTGTTGAGCGCGACTTCGAGCGTGGTCAACGGCGGAGTGAGCGTAAAGGCGCACGTTGCTAATTCTTTCAAGGACTCGTCGGGAAAACTCGTTGCCGGCACCGATTTTTCGGGCGGCGAAAGGGTGATTTCAAAAGAGACTTCGGACACTATGCGCGAACTTCTAAAAAGAGTCGTGACAACGGGAAGCGGAAAAGGGGCGTACGTCGCCGGATACGAGATACTCGGCAAAACGGGCACGGCGCAAAAGTATGAAAACGGTCAAATCGCACGCGGAAAATATATCTCGTCGTTTCTCGGTTTTTCGGCAAGCGAAGGCGCAAATCTCGGCGTGCTGTTCATAGTGGACGAACCGAAAGGGTATATGTATTACGGCTCGCTCGTTGCCGCGCCTATGGTGCGCTCGATTTTCGAAAGCGTTTTCGCGTATCTCGGAATAGAGCCGAAATATACGGGAGAAGAAGAAAAAATCATAGGAGAAGAATTTCTGCTTCCCGACTTTTCGGGTATGAGCGTTGCGGCGGCGAGAAACGAATTGAGAAAACTGGGGCTGTACTGCGAAATCGACGGAGAAGGGGACGAAGTGAAGGCGCAATATCCGCTTGCAAACGTAAAAGTGGACAAGCGAAACACGGTGCTTTTAATCACCTGAAACGTGCGTATAGTATCGGCGGATATAAATCGCATTTTTAAGCGTTTGCTTTTATAGCATGCGCTTTTTTATTTCTGGAAAATCGGCTGAAACGTCTCTATTCAGTGAAGAATTTTGTCGAAAAGCGCAAAAAGATTTTCCGTTTGCGTCTTCTTTTGCGGTTGGGTTGAAATGAGAAACTACACTCATTATTATGAGTGTATCAACAATCAAGGAGACACTTTATGAAACTTGAAAAATTGCTTGAAAACGCAAAAGTGCTTAAGACGAATTGCTCGGCCGATATCGAGATAGAAGGCATAAAAACCGATTCGCGCGAAGTGGGTGAAAACGACCTTTTCGTGTGTATGGAAGGAATAAACGACGACGGAAATCGTCATCTGAACGAGATAAATGCGGGTTTTGTCGCACTTACGCAAAAACAACCTGGCGACGAAAGCGTGAAATACGTGCTTGTAGAAGACGTGAGAAAAGCGTATGCGCAAGTTTGCGAAAACTATTTTTTGAGACCGCTTGACGATATGAAATTCGTTGCCGTCGTAGGAACTAACGGCAAGACGTCTACGGCGCATTATATCAGTCAGATGCTCGCTTTTGCAGGATTCAAAACGGGACTTATCGGCACGGAAGGGCATTATATCTGCGGCGAAAAAGTCGGACAGAGTCTCACGACGCCCGACCCGTTCGAACTCAACGAACTGTTTTTCAAAATGCGAACGAAAGGTTGCGACGTCGTGATTGCCGAAGTGAGCGCACACGCGATATATCTTGAAAAACTCGGGGATATAAAAGCGGACGTTGGCGTGCTCACAAACATATCGCAGGACCATCTGGACTATTTCAAAGATTTTGCAAACTATCAGGGCGTGAAGATGTCCTATTTTGAAAACGGCGGAGCGAAAACGGCGGTGGTGAACGTAGACGACGAAAGCGGAAGAATTCTTCTCAAACGACTTGAAAAGAACGCCGACGTGAAAAGCGTAAGTTACGGCTTGTATCAACCGAGCGACGCGTTTGCGATTGACGTTGACGAGAATATCGACGGAGTGAAATTCGTGGCGAACGTGCTTGACGATATCGTGGACGTGAAATCGCACTTGTACGGAGAATTTAACGTATACAATCTGCTTGCCGCAATGACGGTGTGTAAACTTCTCGGCGTAGAAGGGGAAACGCTTGCTCACGCAGTGAGAAAGGTCAAGACCGTAAAGGGCAGATTTTCGGTTTTACCGTGCGAAAAAGGCACGATAATCATAGATTACGCACACACGCCGGACGGACTTAAAAATCTTCTTTCGACCGCGCGGACGATAACTAAATCACGGCTTATAACGCTGTTCGGTTGCGGCGGTGAAAGAGACAAATCGAAGCGTGCGCTTATGGGCAAAGTCGCGTCGAGATACAGCGACTATATCGTCATCACGAGCGACAATCCCCGAAGCGAAGACCCTGCCGAAATAATGAAAGAAATCGAATGGGGCGTAAACGTGAAAGATTTCAAGTGTATACAGGACCGCACGGAAGCGG
>CALGEU010000328.1 GCA_937881285.1 uncultured Clostridia bacterium
CGTCGGATTTGAAATCGAAGGTCTGACGACTTCGCCCATTCGATACGAATACAAAAACGTGGAATATCTATTATATCTAAAAAAGTCTCCAAATCCTACTGAATAGTGCTTTTATATCATTTGATATATTTAAATTTAACTAAAATTGTCATTTTGTCGTAATACAAAAGCGACCAAAAGGTCGCTTTTGTTTTGCAAGTTGCATTTAAGATAAATATGGGGCAATCGCAATATTAAGCTGTTTTGCAATTATGTCAGTTCGATTATTTCTTATCGTCGTTTGTAGCATCGGTTGTATTGCTTTGTGTCGTATCGGTCGAATCGTTTTCGCCGTCGGGAAAAGCGGAATCGGCGGAAGAATTTTTATTGCTTTTTTTTGCTTTCTTCTTCTTTTTGTTGTAGTCTGCAATATCTTCTGTCTTTTTGGATTTTGCAGGGACGAGCGGCCCTTTGCTCTTTTTGTTCTTTGCCGTGACGATTATGACCAAAATTATGATTGCCAAAACGATACCCGACAGTGCGGATACGAGTTTTGTTGCAAATTCGGTTATGCTCAAAAGTTGATACAACATACTTTTATTATACATTTTGACGATAATATGTCAACTCTATCGTTCAAAATGCGCCGTTCAATCGCACAAAACCATGAATATTACGCAAAATCGGCATGTGTAAAATATGAAAGCAAATTCGTATTTCTGCATATTTTTCAAATTTTATGCAATTTTTATAAACAAAAACGCCATTATGCTTGAATATGCATTTTGTTTGATGTATAATGCATATGCATTATGAAAAAGAAACTTGCAGTCATCACAAAAGCGGAAATGAAAACGAGTGATATACGCGCTCACGTGCTTGCCGACATCGATAGAGACGGCGGCTTTTCTTTGTCCGTTCTCGATGACGCGTCTCAAATCACCGACGAAGACAAAGTGTTGGTTTTCGGCGGAGACGGCACTGTTCTCGAAGTCGTAAGAGCGGTTGCGGACAAGAATATTCCTTTGCTTTGCGTAAATCTTGGCAATCTCGGTTTTTTGGCGGAATACGAAAAAGACGTCGATTCTCAATCGATTATATCGGCATTGAAATCTTCGGATTTGACCGAAAGAATGCTTCTTTGCGTGAAGTCTTCGAGCGGAATTTCCGAGCGTGCACTCAACGAAGTTGTGATTCGTTCGCTTTCATCCCGTCCCATATACGTAGACGTTTACGTCGATGGAAAATTTGTCGATTCGTACCACAGCGACGGTGCAATCGTTTCGTCTCCGACCG
>CALGEU010000329.1 GCA_937881285.1 uncultured Clostridia bacterium
CGTCGATAAAACCGGCGCACAGAAAATCAGCGCGCATCTTTATTCTAAAGGGTTTGATTTTGCAATAATCAATAAAGTTGTCGCAAATCTGTTCGATGATATTTTCATCGAGTGATATATCGACAAGAGAGTTTATCGTTTGAAACAAAAAAGCCGATTACAATCTATGGAGAAAAACAAAAATCCCATGCTTTTTCAAAGCGATTGCATCGGCGAAACAAACGACGATATAAATCGTTCACGTTTCAAAAAATCCAAGAGATACGAGCAACGCTTCGTTGACTTTGGTCATCATATTTATCGGCAATTCGCCGATTTTTTCTTTTAAGCGTTTTTTGTCGAGCGTGCGTATTTGTTCGAGCAAAACCACGCTGTCTTTGGGAAGTCCGAATTTGCCTGCCGGCAGTTCTATGTGTGTCGGCAGTTTTGCCTTTCCGAGTTGCGACGTTACCGCTGCGGCGATAATGGTCGGACTATACTTGTTTCCCACGTTGTTTTGAACGATGAGAACGGGGCGCACGCCCCCTTGTTCGCTCCCGACGACGGGAGATAAATCAGCATAATACAATTCGCCGCGTTTGACCATATCCATACTCGCAAAAAATTATTGTCAACATTCGCTTTCTTTATGCATAAACTTTCAAAAAACGAACGTCTACCGTATTTTATGCCTGTCGCTCGCAAAACAGTGAGAAATTGTGTCACACTGCGCCTTATATTCGGAGAATCAGAAAGGAAAATTTTTTGTTTTACATAAAGAAAACGATGTGTTTCAATCCGAAATCGAAAACGAAATTTTTGCGGCGATAGCGTGCATTTGACAAAATATGCGGTTAGATAATCGAAAAGGTGGTTTATGAAAGTCGGAATTGTTGGTTACGGAAATCTCGGCAAGTCGTGTGAAAAATGCGCGATAGAACAGGGCGACGAAGTCGTCGGAATATTTACCAGAAGAAAACCGAGTGACGTCGTTTCGCCTTACGGTACGAAAACGTACGCTCAGGAAGACGTTTTCGAGTTCAAGGACAAAATCGACGTGCTTGCGCTGTGCGTCGGCTCTAAAAACGACCTTATAGGAGTTGCAAAAAACGTTGCAAACGAGTTTAATACGGT
>CALGEU010000330.1 GCA_937881285.1 uncultured Clostridia bacterium
GGGCAACGATTTACAAGTGCGGAAAAGCAGCCGTTGACAAACGCTCTCTCGGCGTTATCAACGACGTGAAACTCAAAGGCTTCCACGAAGAACCCAAAAAGCCTACGCTCAAAGACGGCGTAATCGACGGTCAAAGACCAGACGTGCTCGTCATAGGCGGCGGCATTGCGGGGTGCGCGGTTTTGAGAGAACTGTCAAGACTAGACCTTGACGTGCTTCTCGTGGAAAAGGCAAACGACGTGGCAACGGGCGCGTCCTGTCGCAACGACGGTTGTATTCATCCCGGCATCGACCTTCACAAAGGACAACAAAAACTCAAATACGTTCTTGCGGGCAACGAGCAGTACAAGCAACTTGCAAAAGACTTGGGACTCGAACTCAAACCGTGGGGACAGACTTTCATTTTTTCGACGAAATGGGAAAACGCGATAATATCTCCGCTTTTTTGGCTCAAATCAAAGATTATCGGCGTTCCCGGCGTCAAACATCTCACCCCCAAGCAACTTAAAGAAATGGAACCTAATCCGCCGAAGTGGGCGACGGGCGCAATGTTCATGTCGTCGGCAGGAATGGTTTCGCCGTACAAAACGACTATCGCGCTTTGCGATAACGCAATTCAGAACGGCGCGAGAGTGTCTCTCAACACTTACGTCGAAAGCATGGATGTCAAGGACGGAAAAATCGTCGCAGTGCATACGAATCGCGGAACGGTGTATCCAAAAGCGGTCGTGAACTGCGCAGGCGTGTATTCGGACGTCATTGCGGACATGGCAGGGGACAGGACTTTCACTATTCACCCGAGAAAAGGCACGGATATTATTCTCGACAAGAAAAAAGTCGGATATGCGCTCTCGTCTTATGCGCGCAGTTATTTTGCGCCGCTTCCAAAAGAGAATCAACCCGAAAAGAAAGAAGAAGTCGGACATACGAAAGGCGGAGGCGTCATGCGTACGGTTGACGGAAATATACTGGTTGGACCGGACGCTCACGAAGTGCCGACGAGAGAAGACTATTCCACAAGCATAACCGATATAAACAATATAATTAAGAAACAGCAACTTGCTCAGCCTATGCTTAACAAGGGCGACATCATCACGTATTTCTCGGGAACGCGTGCCGCAACTTACGAAGAAGATTTCGTGGTGCGCAGGGGCATATTCACGAAGAATATTTACGAAGTCGCAGGAATTCAGTCTCCGGGTATAACTGCCGCTCCTGCAATCGCTTGCGACGTGAGAGAGTGGATAAAACAAGACCTTAACGCAAAAGATAAGGCAAATTTCAATCCCGTGTACAAGCACACTCCGCGTCTTGCGAATCTTTCAGAAAAAGAAAGAGAAGAGTATATCAAGAGAAACGGAGATTACGGCGAAATTATCT
>CALGEU010000331.1 GCA_937881285.1 uncultured Clostridia bacterium
ATATCGTTTCCGGAACGCACGCGCTCACGCTTATGCTTTTCGGCGTTTTGCGTCCCGGCGACAAACTTCTTGCAATATCCGGCATGCCGTACGACACTTTGACCGACGTAATTTTGGCCGAAAATAAAGGCTCTTTGCGTGATTTCGGAGTCAAATTCGACAAAATCGACCTGAAAACCAACCCCGATTTGACACCCGAATTTGACCGCGAAGCCATAAAAACCGCACTCGAAAACGAGCCTGTTAAAGCCGTTTTCCTTGCAAGAAGCCGCGGATACAGCCTTCGCCAAGCAATAAGCGTCGAAAAAGTCGGCGAAATTATCGCTTTTGTCAAAAAAATCAGTCCGAAAACGCTCGTTTTGGTCGATAATTGCTACGGCGAATTCGTTGAAAAAATCGAACCGACCGACGTAGGCGCAGATTTAATTGCGGGATCGCTAATTAAAAACATCGGTGGCGGAATCGCTCCGACAGGCGGATACGTCGCAGGTCGAGCCGATCTCGTGGAACAAGTTTCTTATCGTTTGACAGCGCCGTCACTCGGTATGGAAGAAGGCTCTTACGTTTACGGTTATTTGCCGTATTATCAAGGTTTGTTTTTAGCGCCTTCGGCGGTCAAAAACGCACTGAAAGGCTCGCTTTTGTTTGCAAAAGCGTACACAAAACTCGGTTTTGAAACGCTTCCGCGCGACGATATGCAACCTTATGACATCGTAACTAGTATAAAACTCGGTTCTGCGGATAAATTGATTGATTTTTGCGGCGCAATTCAGGAAATTTCGCCGATTGACAGCAACGTAAAACCGATGCCGTGGGATATGCCAGGATATCAGGACCAAGTTATTATGGCTGCCGGCGCGTTTGTTCAAGGATCGTCAATCGAATTGAGCGCGGATTCGCCGATAAAAGAACCGTATATCGTGTACGTTCAAGGCGGTTTGACTTACGAACACGCATATTTAGCGGTTTTACACACGCTCGAAACCTTGAATTTTGACTGATAAATCAATTAGATTTCGCTCAGCAAAATCATTATTTTGAATGAGCATGTTGACAAAATAATTGCGTTTTCTTAGTGTGAAAACGCATTATTTTAAGTCAATATATATGTAAAAAACATGCAAAAAATTCCTGACTTTGTTTATTTTGGAAATAAACTGCACGAGATTATTTCAAGTTGTTTTTACCGTCGATTTTCAGTAAAAATAGAGTAATAAACAACCAGCAAAACAACAGGATAATAAACAGTTATATAAGCGGTAAAATAAGATGAAAATTCAACGGTAAAACCAGCCGAAATATCAACGGTAAAATCGACAGCAAAACAATCGTCAAAACAAACCGAAAAATAATGACCGAAATATGACTGGAAATCAAAACAAAAATCGGATTTTCAGTTTAAGCTCGAAAATTGATAAAATAATATATCAAATGATATTAAAACACAACACTCTATTTAGTGCGTATTTTACCACTATCATTTCGTAAAGCCCGTGTTTTGCGAATAGATTTATACGGAGAGTTTCGTGAAAAAATTACTCTATTCTACTCTAAAAAACATGAATTTTTCTAAAAAATGATATTCTTTTACACCTCAAACTTCTTTGACATATCAAGACTATGTTTTAGATTGAATTGTATATAATCTGTCAGCACTTAAAATTATGAAAACCATTACCCCACGCCTATACTTATTTCGTATAAAAATTTGATTTTCTCTATATAATTAAAAATGAACCGAGAATCAGTGCTCGGTTCATTTTTCAAATTTTCGTTTAACACAATTTACTGTAAGTCTTTGTCTATCGAATTGTTGATGATTTTATAGTTGTTTTTTAGGTTATACTTTATTATACTCTGCTTTTCATTGCTTCATAGCAATTCTTCATATAAAGCGAATCTATCATTTGAGTTCCTGCCGATTCGCTCAAAACGTGCGGCGTGAGATTGTTTTTCACGATTACTTCGCAGAACGGTTCAAATTCAGGGCCGTAAATCGTGTCTTCAAAGGTCAAATGCTTGATTTCGCCCTTTGCACCGTACATTATTTTGCTGAAATGAACGTGCATATTCTTCGTTTTCTCTTCACCTATTCCGTCGAACATATCGTCGATTATACGTTGAAAATCATCTGCGGTTTTTAGTGCGCCGCCCCATAAACTGTTCACGTGACCGAAATCGACGCAAGGATAAACGTTTGGTGCAAGTTTGCAAAGTTCTATAACTTCTTTCACCGTCCCGATTTGAGCCTGTTTGCCCATTGTTTCGGGACAAACAAAGAGATCGTCGTCTCCGTTTTGTTTAATCGCTTCAAGTGCACGCGAAAAATTGTCTTTAGTGCGCGCAAACGCTTCGTTTCTCGGTTGTTTTCCTTCAGCCCCCGGATGAAAAACACATCT
>CALGEU010000332.1 GCA_937881285.1 uncultured Clostridia bacterium
CTTCAAGTTTCTGTGGATCAAATTTACCGGAAAACCATTTGTCTTTTTGAGATAATACTTTGTATTGTTTCATTTTTCTGCTCCTTATCTTTGTTTTTCTAAATTATATACTAACCGTTGGTTAGTGTCAAGTATTATTTCTAACTAATAGTTATAAAATATCAATATGGAAGATAAAATAATAAAACAAAGGTTAAGCGAAGAACTCAAAAACAGTGGCTTAACGACAATAGAAATCGCCAAAAGAATCGGCGTATCACCTGAAATGGTCACTCAATACAGTACCACCAAAAAATTGCCTAAACTTGACACGTTCGCAAGATTGTGCAAAGAACTAGATTTAGATGCGAACTATATTTTAGGTAATGATTAATCTATTTTATCTGTAAAAAAATTCAAAAAGCAGGGTTTATGCCCTGCTTTTCATTTGATTAAATACCGTTTTGTGACAAATTCGGCAAAATCGATGCTTTGATTTTGCAAAACCGCGTTTGTCAAATCGCTCTCGTCGCTTTTGCAAGGAAGAGCAAATCTTTGCCATGCAACGATTTGTGAAGTTTGTCAAAGACCGTCTTGTGATAATCGTTGAGCCAAGCCTTTTCGTCGGCGGTGAGAAGTTTTGCGTCAATGCCGTCAAGGTCGAACGGCACGAGCGTGAGCGTCTCGAAAGCGCAGAAAGTGCCGTATTCGGTCTTTCCTTTTTCAACGGAAAGCACGAGATTTTCGTGTCTTATGCCAAATGCACCTTCTTTGTAATAACCCGGTTCGTTTGACGTGACCATATCGGGATACACTGCGTACTTCCACGTGGTTGCGCGCGGTGAAATGTTTTGCGGTCCTTCGTGAACGTTGAGAAGATAACCGACTCCGTGCCCCGTGCCGTGTTTGAAATCCATGCCGTTTTCATAAAGCGGTTCGCGCGCGATTGCGTCGAGTCTTGCGCCGGGAGTGCCCGACGGAAACACCGTGCTTGCAAGCGCGATATGAGATTTCAAAACGAGAGTGAACGCTCTCTTCTCTTCTTTCGTGAGTTTTCCGAGTGCGAAAGTTCTCGTGATATCCGTCGTGCCGTAGCGGTATTGCGCGCCGCTGTCCACAAGCAAAAGTCCTTTCTTTTCCACTTTCTTATTTGTCTCGGGCGTTGCGGAGTAATGCACGATTGCGCCGTTTGAAGCGTATCCGCAAATCGTGTCGAAACTAAGGTCAAGGAAATTCTTGCTTTCGCGTCTGAACGCTTCGAGTTTGTCGGCAAGCGAAATTTCGCTCATCTCTTCTTTTCCGACGTTCTCTTTCAGATAACGCATAAATTTGACAACCGCTATGCCGTCTTCGACGTGCGCTTTGCGGATATTGCGGATTTCGACGGGATTTTTGCAAGCCTTGCGCGAAGTCGTGGGGAAAAGTGCGGTTTCTTTTGCACTCTCTATGCACGAGAACAATGCGTAATTCGTCTTGTCCTTGTCAACGAGAACGACTTCTTTTATCGACTTTGCATATTCGTACACTTCGTCGTATCCGAACGTTTTTACTCCGTTCTGCTCAAAAACTTTTGCGATTTTAGCGTCGATTTTTCTCTTGTCGATAAACACCGCCGCTTCCGTCTGCGATACGATTGCATACGCATAGTTGACGGGGTTGTATTCTATATCGCTGCCGCGAAGATTGAAAAGCCATGCAAAATCGTCAAGAGACGAAACGAGTGCCACGTTGCAGCCCTGATGTTTCGTGTCTTCGCGAAGATGAGCAAGTTTGCTTTCAACGCTCTCTCCCGACGCCCTGTCGTCAAGATAATACGCTTTGCTGCACGCAACTTCGGGTCTTTCCGTCCATATCTCGTCAATGATTTTTTCATCGTCAACGAGTTTCACGCTCGGGCAAACGTTTTTGAGATATTCCACAAAATCGACCGTAGCCGTCTTGAAATCGAACGCAACCACGGGAGACTCCGCCAAATCGGCAATGAATTTTGTAAGTGCGGGACAATCAGGTTCACCCATTTTCATAAGTTTCGTTCCGCTTTCTTTGAGTTGGGCTTCCGCCTGAATGAAATATCTTCCGTCCGTCCACAAATACGCGCCGTCTTTGGTGACGACAAGCGTGCCTGCACTTCCCGTAAAACCGCTCAAAAACGCACGCGTTTTGAAATGGTCGACGACGTACTCGCTGCCGTGGTCGTCGCTTGTGAACACGACGTATGCGTCAATGCCTTGCTCTTCAACGTATTTTTGCAATTTTTCGATGTGTTCTTTCATTTTCTCACCACTTGCACGGTCTGACCGTGCCGTATAATTTCGTTGTTCGGCTTTCGCCAATTTTTTTCGCAAATATTATAGCACCATAGTTTTAATATTGCAATAACTCTTTCAAAAGCAAAAGCCCTTTGCAAGCAAAGGACTTTTGAAACGTCTATTAATAATATTGCGCGCAAATCCGTCAACGTCTTACGAATTATGAAACGATTGCAAATACGCTTTGTCAACTCATTTGTGATAAACGAGTTTTTCGATTTTCGTTTCCCACTTCGCAATCATGTTTTCGTCGTACTCTTCTGGGATACGCTTTGCGATTTTTGCGGCTTTCTTGGATCGCATTAGCATGGAGTTCATTCTGAGAAGAAGCGGAAGTCTCGTGTATCCACGCACCACTTTCTGCACCAAATCTTTGGGAGAAAGCACGATAAGTCTGCCAGTTGCGCCTGCCGCCATATTGCCGTCGTCAACGACGCCCTTTTCAAACAACCAGTCAAGGTCCGACGGTTTTGCGCCGAGAAGCCAGCGTTTGAGCACGTCCACGCCCACGTGGTCCGCACCGCGCAAACGATAGTATCTCACCTGATATTTCCAAAGGTCTTTCTTGTCCACCGAGCGGTTTTCTATAATCGTATCTGCAAGAATACACGCCGCTTTCATAGAGTTTTCGATTCCGCTTCCTATCATCGGAATCGTCATAAACGCCGCGTCACCGATTGCGACGTATCCGTCCGCAACCATTCTTGTGAGCGGATATCTTATGGGGATAACGCAGTTGATTCCGCCGCGCACTATTTCGTCACCGATTATCGGATTCGAGCGTTTAAGTGCCGATAACGCATTGTCAAACGTCTCTTTTGGCAATTCTGCTCTTCCTATAAGCACGTTGACAGTGCCTGCAGGGTCGATTATGCTCCAACTTATGCCTTCTTCTCCGAGATGTTTGAGATACGCTCTGTTGGTGTTTTTCGGGTCTTCAACGCCTTTCGCTTTTTTGTAGAACGCGCGATAGGCAACGAATATTTCGTTCTCATTCGGCGTTTTCGTGATATGTGCGGCGTCGGGAAGCATTGCTCTGAACGGAGACAGTGCGCCCGAATTGTCAACCACCAAATCGGCATATATTTTTTCTCCGCCGACGACGATTCCTTTCACTTTGCCGCTTTCCACGATAAGCGCGTCGACCTTTGCTCCGAAGTGAAAATCGACGACATCCTTTGCTCTGTCAACGTATTGCTGGGCAAGCAATCTTCTTTCCGTCGACCAGTCAAGTTGCTCTTTTGGCAAATTGAGATTGACTTCTATACGCTCGGCAGGCGGAACGAACGTCCAGTTGCGTTTCGTAAAATACGTTCCTTCTTTCGGAAGCGGAAGAGAGAACATATCGAAAGCGTCGCGATTTACGTCGTCGTGCCAGTCATACGAAAGCGTGTCGTAGGTCTGCTTTTCGTAAACAGATACGTCAAAGCCCGCTCTTGCAAGTCTTTCGCTTGCGACGAGCGAAGCCATTCCTGCGCCGATAAATACTATTTTCATAATTATCCCCTTTTGAAATATCTCATCTGGCGAGATACTTCCCTGTTGTTTTTCTTATTTCACGTGCGTTACGAGACTGATTTTATGGTCTCTCACTCCGCATATTCCGTAAACGTATATGTCTTCGTCCATCACTACGCCGCCGATACCGCCGAGATTGTAGGTCACCACGCTCACCGCTTCGCCGAGTTTTTCATTGAGACCGTCAACGCTGTCCACGCCGTCGATTTTGCCGACGATGACGTTCAAAATCGCTTTCGTGACGGGGTCGTCGTTGTTGCCGTTGACGCATACGCTTTCGCTTTTAGTAATCATTTTGCCGTTCGTTTCGTCAACCGTGAAAGAAATTTCACTGACGATATACACTTTTTCGGGCACTTTGAAAAATGCTTTTGCCGCGCCGAGCGCATTTTCTATATCGCTCTTATATTGTCCGAGTTCAACCATAGACACGATGCGCATAGTGCCTTTTTCGTCCGAAACCCCGATTGTGATTTCTTTAACGACGACGTTTGCGTCTTTAAGAACTTTAACCGCGTCGGAACTTGAATCCGTGCCGTTTTGCACCGCGTTGTTGAAGATATATGCAAGAGTCACGTCGTCGTATTCCACGACTTTTCTCGTATCGTATTCGACTTTGCCCGAGATTATCGAAGAATAATCGTCCTTGCCGTCAAGCGAACTGCCGCTGAAGTTGTCTCGTGATTTATCTTTTTCCTGCTCTTCGTCGTACGTGTTGGTCACAACGTCGCTCTCGTTGACTTTTGAAAGCGATTTCACACTCTTGTATATATCGACGATTTTCGTATCCGCAATGCCCATTTCTTCGACGGTTTTGCCTTCGATTTTAAGGTCTGCGACTCCAAGTTGTCTCGGCGTGAGATTGATGACCACGGCAAACGCAATCACAAGTATGAGCACTATCGCAACAAGCGAGAATATTATACCTTTGAAAACTTTCATTTTTAAACTCCGTTTTTCAAAGCAATGCCGCTATCGTGCGACTTTGCTTTTCGATATCTATTGTATCATACGTCGAAAAGATTGAAAAGAATTATTTTTCGTTGCGGTTCTCTTTATATTTTCTAATAAAACCAAAAACACTTCTATATTGTAAAGAAAAGATATGTTACAAAAAAAAGAAAAGCGGCTTCACCGCTTTTCGATTTGTTTGTCGTTTTTCGTTTCAGTTTTGTTTCTCGTCAAGTTTTTCGACAAGCGCGCAACACATTTCAAACGCGTTTGCTATGCAAAACTCGCTCGTATTGTCTGCCGTATCGTATCTCGTATGCAGATATTCGGGGCACTTCTGTCCGTCAAATCCCGTCACACTCGCACTCTTCAATCCGTATTCGGAAAACACCGAAGCGTCCGTCGTCCCGAATAAGCCGAGCGTTGATTTCTTGCATTTAACGTTTGCGGAATTTGCGCAATCGACGAGCATATTGACCAAACTTTCGTCCGCTTTTATCAATCCGCATCTTTCCTTGTCGTTTATGCAAATACATTTCGGTTCTTTAAGCACTCCGAGGTGCACGAAATACGTCGGCACGTCGGCAAAGTCCTTTGCGTGAATATCGCACCAACTTTTTGCGCCGCGAAGCCCCGATTGCTCGCTACCCGTGAGAATGACTCCCACTTCTACGTCGTTTGCTGTCACGTTTTGCACACTCATCTCTTCGACGATTGCAACGGCGGTTTCACAACCGCTCAAATTTTCGTTTGCGCCTTCTATGACCTTTCTATGGTTCACGAAAAAGAACAACGAAAGCCAACACGGAGCAAACACAATGGCAACGTAGCCTGCAACGAGCATATCTCCGCTTGCGATTTCCGCACCGAGACCGCCCACAATAATCCATCGTGCAACGTCGATTGCAAGCAGGTAGACGAGACCGACGAAAACAGCGCACAAAACGACTGTGAGCATAGTTCCGCCCAAACGTCTAATGAGAGACCATTCTTTCGTTGCGTCCACGGACGAGACGAAAAACACTCTGCATTTGGGAGCGTTCAGACTTTTTCTGATTGCCGTGACGTTCTGAGATTTTCCTTTTTTGTACAATGGGTCAAGAAATCTTTTCCCCAGCACGAACTGCACGATAAACACCGTAAGTGCAATCGCAACCAGCAATACGGACACCATTGCGGAAAAGAAATAAGAAACCAAAGCAAGTATAGAAAGCGTACCCACGATGTACGTCCATCCCGTATACGCGTCGGGATAGACGTCGAAACTTTCGGTTTTTACAAAATCGCACGCATTTTCAAGTCTCGATGTATAAAAGTCAGCCGTGCGTTTTTCTCCCGCGCTCCCCGTGTTGCGCTCGCCCATAGTCTCGGCGATGTTTCTGATGTTCTCAACCGAACGTCTTGCAACTTCTCTTTTTTGATCAATGACTATTTTCATATTCGTCTTCGCTTTCAAGGTTTTGAAGCATCAGGCCGAGCAACGCTTGCAATACGCGTTTTTCGTTGTCTTCAAATCGTTTGAAAGCCGCCATATAAAATTTGTGATTTGCTTCGGCAATACGTTCCGCCACTTTTTCGCCTTCGACGGTGAGCCTTAGCGTCTGCTCTCTCTTGTCAACCGTGGAAATGGTTGCAGTGATAAGCCCCTTGTCTTTGAGTTGCTTTACGCTTCGCGAAACGAGTGCCTTCGATACGCACGCATTCTCCGCTATCTCACTTGCAAGACCGACCGAACCTATGCTTGAAAGCACGACTATCTCGTTGGGAGACAAATCGTAATCTTTGAGTTCGCGCATCTGGTAGTCGGTGTAAGAGCGAAGCAGTTTTCTGAATGCGACAAAATAATTTGCAGTGTTTTTGAGATCCATATGTTTATTTTATCATACATTCCGCTTGATTTCAATAACAAGTTAACAAATTTAACCGATATTAGTACAAATGTATTAATATGCCACGCAATTTTATGCATTTATCCGTTATTTATCTGCATATTTCCCTAAAAACGCACCAAATACGATACTTTTGCGATACATTTTATGCATTTTATCGAAAAAAAATCGCATTGCTTTCAAAACTAAAAATTATGTTTTCACTTACGTACAGGCGTTTCCTTGCTTGAACCGTCTTTGAGAAAATGAAAACGAGACGCGTCTGCGTCCCGTTTTCATATTTTTTATACGATTTTATTCTTCGTCTTTTTTGTCTTCGGCTTCGCCGCTTTCACTGACGTTTTGTGCGCACTCGTCGCAATTTTCGTCGCATTTCGTGTCGCACTCTTCCGTACAGTCTTTGCAACATCCGCAGTCTTTTTTGTCAACGACAACCGCTTGACTGTCTTCGTTCGGGAAGAGAATTTGCGGTGCGCCGTCTTCTGCTTCGATTTCCGCTTCGTCAGCGTTGATTTCGCCGTTTGCAATCTTTCTCTTCTTGATTTCCGCAACCGCTTCTTGTTGTTGCTTTTCGTTGAACTTATAGAAGAAGAGCGGGATGACGGTCAGGAAGAAACTGATTGCCGCAATGCCGACGAGCATGAACCACATCGTGTCTTTGCCGGCAGGTGTAACCGCACTTGCGTTTCCTGCTTCGACGCCTGCCATATAGTATGCCAAAACGCCTACGAATGCACCAACTGCCATACCGATTTTGTTGATGAGCGTTTGCATTGCAAAGCAAATGCCTTCCGCTCTTTCACCGGTCTTGAGTTCGAGATATTCGACGGTGTCACCGATCATCGCGTAAGTGATGATGTTGCCGAAGCCCGACGGGATACCTGCTATAACGAGTGCGATGAGAAGAACGACCGTCGTTGCAGTGCTGGTGTAATTGCCGCGGTCTGCCGCAATACCAACGATAAACGCCACGAGCATTGCCACGCCGCCGATAATGTGAGACCAGATGTATGTGTTCTTTTTGCCGAACTTCTTGGTGCACCAGGGCACAAGCAAGGACGCGATAAGTCCGCCCGGCACGATTGCCATCGTGAAGAGAGCGTACATTGACTCTCTGTTCATTATGTATTTTGCAAAGTAGAGACCGCCTGTGTACGTGAACAACATTCTTGCCGCGCCGCCGATACCCGACAAAACGATGAGCATGAGCGGTTTGTTCTTGAAGAGCAATTTAAGGTTGTGTGCAAGCGAAGGCGGATTTTCCGTCGTGATATTTCTTTCTTTCGTGTTCTTGAAGCCAAGGAAGAAAAGCGGAATTGCGATGACGCAGCAAACAATTGCGATGATGAAATAGGTCCATCTCAAATCGCCCATCATGCTTGCGCTTGCGGTCGCTTTTATTTCGAGAAGCGCAGCACCGCTCTGATTGATGTCGATGTTTGCGCTTTGGAACATTGCAAGAACGTCCGAATATTTGTCCGCTTGAGACTGAATGAACGCGCCAACGTTTTCAATGCCCCTGAACATATCGAAGAACGCAGTGTTGCTTGCAACGACTTCCGAGCCGTTCATTGTGTTCATAAGGGTTTGAATTGCGGTGACCGTTGCATTGTCGGTTGCCGTGATTGCCTGAGTGATAATCGGGGTGAAAACGGTGATGATACCTGCGCCCGCCGTGCAGAACAAACGCGCAATGGTGAGCAAGTTGCC
>CALGEU010000333.1 GCA_937881285.1 uncultured Clostridia bacterium
GCAGTCGTTACGGGACTTGACAAGCCTGTCGGTCGCGGATACAATCTTGCGCCGTCGCCGCTCAAAGTCAAAGCAACCGAACTCGGCATACCCGTGCTTCAATATGCAAAGGTGTCAAGAGAAGGACTTGACGATATACGCGCGCTTGAACCCGACGTCATCGTCACTGCGGCATTCGGTCAGATTTTGTCCGATGCAATTCTTGACATTCCGAAATTTGCCGTGCTCAACGTCCACGCGTCTTTGCTTCCGAAATATCGCGGCTCGTCTCCTATTCAATGGTCGATTATAAACGGAGACGAAAAGACCGGCATAACCATTATGAAAACAGTAAAAGCGGTTGACGCAGGCGACGTTTTGCTTGAAAAAGAAACTGAAATCGGCAAAAAAGAGACGGCAGGCGAGTTGTTTGACCGCCTTGCGATACTCGGCGGAGAAGCGATAGTCGAAGCAATATCTCTCGTTGAAAGCGGAAAAGCGACGTTTACGCCGCAGGACGAGAGCAAAGTCACGCATTGCAGCATGATAAACAAAGGCGACGGGCTTGTAGATTTTTCAAAAAGCGCAAAAGAAATCGATTGTTTCGTACGCGGTATGACACCGTGGCCGTCTGCCTTCACGCATATCGGCGAAAAAACACTCAAAATCTTCGACGTCGAAAAAGTCGAACTTTCCGATTTGCAAAAGGTAAACGAGAAATTTGACAACGCAAAATGCGGAGAAGTCGTGCTTGCGGATAAAAATCACGGCTTAATCGTAAAAGTCGCAGACGGATTTATTCGTCTTCACGTCATTCAACTCGAAGGCTCGAAGCGTATGGACGATACACAATTCCTTCTCGGAAGAAAAATCGACGTCGGCACGATTTTCGCTTAAAATCGTAAAATATATCGTTAGATAATCAAAAATATAAAACAAGCAAATGAGAAAGCACATCGGACAGGCATTGAGAATACTCACAAAAGTTTTCACTGACGGCACGTACAGCAATATGGCGTTTTACGGAGAGAACGTAAGCGATATGGCAACGCGTCTCGTTTACGGTGTGCTGGAAGAGAACGTAAAAATCGATTATATTCTTGCTCAGTTGCTTGAAAAGAAACCGAAAAACTCGATATATTATCTTCTCAAAATCGGCGTTTACGCGCTATGCAATCTCACCGACGTTCCGAAATTTGCGATTGTCAGCGAATGTGTCGAGACTTGCAAGGCGATAGGCAAAGGCGGCGCAAGCGGATTTGTCAACGCAGTGCTGAAAAAGGTTGCGGACGGCAAATATTCGCTGCCGAGCGAAAAAGACGAAAACTATTTGTCCGTGACGTATTCAAAACCGCAATGGTTCATCGACAAAATGATTGCGCAATACGGAAAAGATGTCACGCTTGCAATGCTGCAAGAGCCCGTGCGCGACAGCGAACATATAAGAGTCAATTCTCGCCTTGCCACTTGTCAGGACGTTGAATTTTTGCTCAAAAAATCGAAAACGCCGTATGAAAAAAGCGAAGTGGGCGGATATATCGTGCGTGCAACCGACGCAGTCGGGCGTATGTTCGACAAAGGCCTTGTGACGTATCAGTCGCCGTCAAGTATGCTTGCCGTTGTTGCACTCGGAGCAAGCGACGGAGAAACTCTTCTCGACGTATGCTCCGCACCCGGCGGAAAGGCAGTGTATATGAGCGAACTTTGTCCACACTCACATATCACTGCGTGCGATATTCACGAGCATAGAGTGGCACTTATTCAAAAGTATAAAAACCGCATGCACGTACCGAACGTGAAAGCGATTAAGGCAGACGGCACAGTGTTTGACGAGAATATGTGCGAGCGATTCGACGGCGTTCTCGTGGATGCTCCGTGTTCTTGTTTTGGAACGTATAAAAAGCATCCCGACGTTTTTCTGACGCGTACCGACGAGAGCGAAGAAGACATCTCGAAGACGCAATTCGCAATAATCTCAAACGTGGCGAAGTACGTGAAAAAGGGCGGCGAAATGGTGTATTCCACCTGCACGCTGTTCAAAGAAGAAAACGAAGATATAGTGCAAGAATTTCTCGAAAGCGAGATAGGAAAAGAGTTTTCGCTTGAAAAAATCAGTGGTCTTAAAGACGTTGACGGCGGAAAATACGTCGACAACGACGGAATGATTCAGATTCTGCCGCATGCGGAATACGACGGATTCTATATTGCGAAATTAAGGAGAGCAAAATGAGCGACGTTTCAAAAATAAGTTTGCTTGGCATGGACAAGGCGCAAATCGCCGCACTTATTCCCGATATGCCGAAGTTCACCGCGTCGCAAATTTACGGCTTCCTTATGGACGGCAAGGACTTTGACGAAATGACTTCGCTCAAAAAGGAATACCGTGAGTATCTGAAAGAGCATTACGTCGCAAATCCCGTGAGTATTCTCGAAGTTTTTCAAGGCAAACTCGGCACGAAGAAGTATCTTTTCCGTCTCGGCGACCAACTCATCGAAGGCGTATATATGCCGCACGACTACGGCAATACGTTGTGTCTGTCCACACAGATAGGTTGCAGAATGGGCTGCACATTTTGCGCCAGCACGCTCGACGGGCTCGTTCGCAATCTCACGCCGGCAGAAATGCTGGGGCAGGTGATAGCCGTCAATCGCGATAACGGCGGAACGGCGAAAACGAGAGCGGTCACGAATCTCGTGCTTATGGGCAGCGGCGAGCCGTTTGACAACTACGAAAACGTGCTTAAATTCCTTGACGAAGTGTCAAAGGAAGGCGGAATAAACATAAGCGAGCGCAATATATCTTTGTCAACGAGCGGTCTTTGCGATAAAATCCGCAAATTTGCCGATTCGGGACACAAAGTTACGCTTTCCATATCGTTGCACGCTCCGTTCGACGATTTGCGAAGCGCGCTTATGCCGGTAAACAAGGCGTACGGCGTAAAGCAACTCGTTGACAGTGCAAAATACTATTTCGAAAAAACGGGAAGACGAGTGATTTTCGAGTACACGCTCATAAAAGGCGAAAACGATTCCGATGCTTGCGCAAGAGAACTTGCTCGGCTCACGAAAGGCTTTCCGTCTCACGTCAATCTCATACGGCTAAACGAAGTCAAAGAGCGCGACCACGAAGCACCGAGTGTAGACGCCACGGAAGACTTTCTCAAAAAACTCGAAAAACTAGGCGTTTCGGCAACGATAAGAAAGAGCCTTGGCAACGACATCGAAGGCGCATGCGGACAACTTCGCCGCAGATATCTCAAAGAAAACGGAGAAATATCCGAGAAAAAAGATTGATTAAAGGTGCAAAATATATCCGTTTTGCACACAAAAGCAAGCAATTAGACGCACATTGCGGATAAAGGACGAAATGGCACAGAAAATTCTCGACGGAAGAGTCATAAAAGCGGTTGCATCGAAATTTTTCGTTGACGTACAGGGAGACGTCAAGGTTTGTTTTGCGCGCAAACGTCTCAAAAACGACGGCATAATTTACGTCGGCGATTACGTCAGCATCGCAAAAGAGCGTGACAGTTTCGTCATCGAAGAAGTGAAACCGAGAAAAAATCGTCTCATTCGTCCGTACGTGAGCAACGTCGACGTTTGTTTTATCGTCGTTGCACCCGAACCCGAACCCGATTTTCTGCTCGTTGACAAAGTCATCGTAAACTGCCTTATGGAAGGTATAACTCCGATACTTGTGAAGAACAAGTGCGATACGGGACATATCGATACGAGTGAATACGAAAACGTTCTCAAAATCATAGAATGCAGTGCGGAAACCGGCGAAAACGTATCATTACTCGTTGACGAAGCACGTGGCAAAACGGCTTGCTTTGCAGGACAATCGGCAGTGGGAAAGAGCAGTATTCTCAATGCGATTCTCGACAGCGACGAACTTGAAGTTGGTGAACTCACAAGAAAAATCAAGCGCGGCAAAAACACAACTCGAAAGACCGAAATATTCCACGTTGAAGAGAACACGTATTTCGTAGATACCTGCGGTTTTTCAATGCTCGAAACCGTCGACGTAGAACCCGAAAATCTCCGCTTGTATTTCGACGATTTGGAAGAGTTCAGGAAAGATTGTCGTTTCAATATGTGCACGCACACTACCGAACCCGATTGCGCGGTAAAAGCGCACGTAGGCAAAGAAATAGGCATCGGCAGATACGAAAGATATAAGATGATTTATCAGGAACTTGTCGACAGAAGAGAAAACAAATACGACTGATTTGCGGATTACGCAATCGTCGAAAGATCGTCACAAACGGTTATTAAACAAAAAAAGGAGAAAAGATATGCTGGTTGCACCGTCAATGTTGTCTGCGGACTTCGGCAATATGGCAAGAGACGTAAAAGCCATTGAGAAATGGGGCGCGGATATCGTGCATTGCGACGTAATGGACGGCGTGTACGTGCCGAACATCACTTTCGGTATGCCCATGGTGAAAGCACTCAAGGCAAACTCGAATCTAACGATCGACGCACATCTTATGATAACTCTACCCGAAAAATACGTCGGTGCGTTCTGTGACTTTGGCGCGGACGTCGTGACTTTCCATCCCGACGCGTCAAAAGACGTACAAGGGGCGATTGACATTATCAAATCCAAAGGTAAAAAGTGCGGACTCGTGGTCAATGCAGACCGGCCGTTTTCAATCGTCGAACCGTATCTTTCGCAAATAGACATGCTCGTCGTTATGACCGTTCAGGCAGGATTCGGCGGCCAGAAATTTATGCCCGACAGACTCGATATAGTACGTATGGGCGCGGAAGAAAGAAAAAATAACGGATACCGCTATCTCATTGAAGTTGACGGCGGAGTGTCCGAAAGCAATGTATCTCAAATCAAAGCGGCAGGCGCAGACATCGTCGTTGCAGGCAGCGCGGTGTTCAAGTCCGAAAATCCGGAATTGACCATAAGAAAATTGCACGCATAAGTTGCACGAAACATAAAAGTTTATCTATAATTGCAGTATAAAAAAGTATAAAAGAAAAAGGACGGATTTTCCGTTCTTTTTTCACGTTTATAAGCCCTGTTGCATAAGTTGTAAAAAAACAAGGGGAGTTTTATGAATAAAATCATCTGCATCAATCCGCCTAAATTTGTCAAAGCAATACTTAAATTCTTTTCGTCATTCAAGAAAAAAGATACCGACAAAGAGTGATTTAAGCCTGAAATCTCGTATATCAAAAACGAGCAGTGAAGAGATATTTATACAACAAAAAAAAGCCTTCCTTTTTAGGAAGGCTAACTTTGATTTGCTACATATATATTACAGACAGAAATTACGCACGGTCAACTTTGCCTGAACGGAGACAACGCGTGCAAACGTATTGATCTTCAACTCCGCCGGTAGGAGTGTTGACTTTGACTTTCTGGACGTTGGGAGCCCAACTGCGTCTGGTCTTTCTGTTGCTGTGGCTGACTGCGTTTCCGCTCATTCTGCCTTTTCCGCACACACTACAAACTCTGGACATATTACTGTACCTCCTAATTTGAACGATAGTTATTCTATCAAATATAAATAGGTTTTGCAACTGATTTGCACAAAATTTGTCATTTAGTTGCAAAAAAACTTCTTATATAGTAATATTTATGAAAAGGTAGAGTTTATGTCGCTATCAACTTCAAACAAATTCGGCAAAATTTCCATCAGCGAAGACGCGATGCAGACAGTCGCAAGTCACGCTGCACAGGAATGTTACGGCGTGGTAGATCTCGTATCACGTCGTTTCAGCGATAATTTCAGCCAAATATTCGGCAAAGAACAACTCGGCAAAGGCGCGATCGTTCAGACGGTCGACAACCTTATATACGTCGAGTTGTTTGTCATACTCAAAGTTGGTATCAACATCGAAGCAGTAAAAAAATCACTCGCCGACGCGGTCAAGTTTTCGCTTGAAACGTTCACGGGAATGCGTGTAAAACGCGTCCACGTCAACGTCGTTGGAATCCGCGTGTAATCAGGTATATAGAATGACAAGAATTGACGGACTCAAATTCAAAGAAATGCTCGCAGGCGGCGTAAAGGCTCTTGAGATGAACCGCGCCACCGTGGACGAACTCAACGTATTTCCCGTTCCCGACGGAGACACCGGCACGAATATGTCTCTCACCGTCGCTTCGGCTATGCGTGAAGCCAACGCTTGCGGGTCTTTGCTTATAGACGAAATCGCGCTCGCGTTTTCAAAAGGTGCGCTCAAAGGCGCAAGGGGCAACTCGGGCGTTATATCTTCGCAAATATTCCGCGGTTTTGCCGTGGCTCTCGAAGGAAAGGCGGAACTGACTGCAAAAACGTTTGCCGAATGTCTTAAAAAAGGCACCGAAATAGCGTACGGCGCTGTCACGAAACCCAAAGAAGGCACTATTCTCACAGTCGTCAGAGTTATGGCGGAAGAAGCGCAAACCGCAAGCCGCTCCAAGAAACTCACTTTTGAAGAATTTTTCAAGCGCGTTATCGACGCAGGCGAAGAGGTTTTGCAAAAGACCCCCGAAATGCTTCCCGTTCTCAAAAAGGCAGGCGTCGTAGACGCAGGCGGTCGCGGACTCGTGACGATTTTCGACGGCATGTATCGCACGCTCGTCGGAGAAGAACTCGTGATGATAAGCGGCGGACACGTTCCGCAAATGGACGACATCAAGCCGGACGCCGCGGCAAACGACTTCGACCCGCTTGAAAACGACTACGAACACATCACGTTCCAGTATTGCACGGAGTATTTCATTACGCACCTTAAAAACGAAGTTACCACCGCGTCTATCGATAAGTATCGCGATTATCTCACGACGATAGGCGATTGCGTGCTTGTCATCGGCGACGTTGACCTTGTCAAAACTCACGTTCATACCAATCATCCCGACCGCGCGCTTAAAATGGCGTTGACTCTCGGTGAACTCGACGGCGTGAAAATCGAGAATATGGTTGAGCAAAACCGCAAAATCCATGCCAACGACCAAAAAGCCGAAGAAGCGGAACTCAAAGATTACGCGCTCGTGTCGATTTGCTCGGGCGACGGTATGGCAAATATCTTCAAAGACCTTATGGTCGACATAATCGTCGAAGGCGGTCAGACGATGAATCCGTCGGTTGACGACATACTGAAAGCGGTCAACGACGCTCACGCAAAAAACGTGTTCGTTCTTCCCAACAACTCCAACATAATTCTTGCGGCAAATCAGGCAAAGGAACTTGCAAAATCCGATGTCTACGTCATTCCGACCACGAATATGCCACAAGGTATATCCGCATCTCTTGCTTTTGACGGTGACGCAACTTGTCAGGAAAACTTCGAGAGTATGTGCAGCGCAATCGAGAACATCGAGTGTGCGGAAGTCACTCACGCAGTCCGTTCAACCAGAATGAACAGATATTCCGTCAAGGAAGGCGACATCATCGGCATTTGTGACAAACGCATAGTTGCAAAAAGTCAGGACGTTGAAGAAACCGCTTTGGCAACAATAAAGAAAGTCGCAAAAGACAAAGATATGGTGTCCGTGTACTACGGAAAAGACGTAACACAAGAGCAAGCCGAAGCACTTATGGCAAAAGTCGCAGAAGAACTCGACGACGTGGAAACCGCTTGCTATTACGGCGGACAACCGCATTATTATTACGTCATTTCAGCCGAATAAAAAACAGTTGCCCGAGACGAAAGAAATATCTTTCATATCGCGGTCAACGAGAAACGACAAAAATACATAGTATGTTGACGTTAAAAGACGTAAAAGGCGTTGGAGACGCCACGATAAAAAAACTTCATGACCTTGGCATAAACAACGTGTTCGAGGTCTTTTCATTTTTGCCGAGAAAATACGTGGATTTGCAAAGTCCTATAAGGGTGCTTGACGCGCAAGTCGGTCAATTATCCTTGTTTGAAGGCAGAGTGGAAAAGGTTTCGGCAGTCTCCATGCGCGGCAAAAAAAGTTTCTACGTCACGTTTTCCGACGAACTCGACAACAACAGAATTTTCTTCAAGTCTATGTTTTACAACATGCCGTTTTTGCACGATACGTTTGAAACGGGGCAGAGATACAGATTGCTTGCAAGACTTTCAAAAGACGTCGGCGTGCTGTCGGTAGTTAACCCGTCACTTGAAAAAATCGAGAAAATCTCTAAACTTGACGGCATATATACGGTATATCCTTTGCGCAGTGTGTTCGGACAAAACGCATACAAGAATATAGTTTATTCTGCGCTCGACACTCTCAAAAACGTAAAGTATGACGATTCCACCTTGTCAAAAGTCAGCAAAGACCTTGCAACTTGTTTCGAACTCGCACATCGTCCCGACAGCGTTCAGACGGCAGAAAGAGCGGTGAACGCGCTTGCTTCGATTGATATTGCGATTATGTTGTCTATATACAGAAAACTTCG
>CALGEU010000334.1 GCA_937881285.1 uncultured Clostridia bacterium
ATATTCATTATCTCAAAAAGGCGGCGAACCTTTGTCAGGACGACGCTTTGCTCGATTTGGGATATTACTATTACAAAAAGGGTAAATATGACGACGCACTCGATTGTTTTGCGCAATGCGATTTGGACTACGTCGGCATGTACTGGTGCATTGCAACCATTTACGAAACCCAAAAAGCCGATTATAAAAACGCACTGTTCTACTACCAAATGGCGATGGAAATGGACTTCCCCGACGCAATCGAAAGAATGGCGGAAGCGTATCTCGGCGACGAACTCGGTCTTGAAAAAGACGAGAAAACCGCGCTTAAACTCTTCAAACGCGCCGCAAAACTCGGGAACGCCGCCGCTCAATACAATCTCGGCATGGCGTATGCGTGCGGATATTACGGCCTGACAGCAGACAAAGACAAAGCAATATACTGGCTCAAAAAGAGCGTCAAAGGCGAAAATCCCATGGCGTGCCTGCAAATGGGGCTTTATTATTTCTACACCGTGCAAACGGAATCTGCGTATAAGAAAGCGTTTGATTTGTTTACGGACGCATACAATTTCGGAGAAGACCAGGCGATTATAAACATAGGACTGTGTTATCTTCAAGGAAAAGGCGTTGAACGCGACCCGAAAGAAGCCGTGAAATGTTTCAAAGAAGCGGCGAAAACGGCAAATTCGGGCGTTGCGTATTACAATCTCGGGATATGTTACGAAAACGGATTCGGTGTGAGAAAAGATTATAAAAAGGCAATCGAAGCGTACAAAAACGCGACCGAAAACGGCGAGCGTCAAGGACTTGTCGCGATAAAGAACGTTTATCTCAAAATGAACGAAAAGAAAGAATAATTTTTCGTTTCGCAAATGAAACTTGACCGAGCCGTCGTTTTCGATGTGGCGATCAATTACAAGTGCAAAAATACACACGGGCAATTCGTAAATTGAACGGTAAAATTATAAGTGCTGACCGTCTTTTGTTCGTTACGGCTCAACAAGTTGAAAAAATCGGCAAAGTGTGATATAATGGCGAACGTAAAATGCAAATAAAATTTTGCGAGGTGTTTATGAAAAGGAATATTGCGGTGTTTTTTGTATGCGTCATCGCGTTAACCGCGTTTTTGCTTACGGGCTGTCAACCGTCGGATAAAGACAGTGTCGGCGGTGAAAAAGTTCAACAATCCACGCAAACCGTTGTCAAACTCGACGAGAACAATTATTGGAAGTATTTTACAGTCATTTACGAAATGAATAACCTATACCCGAGCGGAAAAGGTCGGTTTTCTTACGACATCAAGGGCGTTCTCGATTACGCGCTGTACGATGACGTCGTATTTTCGTTCGACGTTTTCTACTATACCGACGGTCAAAAAGTAGAAGAATATCAAAGTTATACGATGGAAATCGGTTGTAATGCCGCAGGATGCGCGGAATTCGAAACCAACTATCTTGGTATTACGAACGTAACGGTCGGAAAATGGCTCGGCGCGAACGACAAGCTTGCTAGTTTTGATAATTATCATTGGAAAATACAACTTAATTCGGTTACGGGCAAAGTGATCTATTCTTTGTAATCGCGCAAATTTCAACTTAAAACGTGGCGGGCGCAAGGCTTTTTCTTGTAGACTTCCTTTATAAAAA
>CALGEU010000335.1 GCA_937881285.1 uncultured Clostridia bacterium
TGCTTCCTTCTTTACCGCGTTCCAAGCCGTATTTCTTTCCGACGGCTTCGTAAAAATCCGTCTGTAAATCGCGTAATGCCGCGCGGTCGAAAAGTTCTTTCGCGCACAATCTGCCGTCTGTTACGGGCATAAGATTTAAATGTAAATGCGGCGTGCTTTCGTCTAAATGAACGACTGCAGATACAACGTTTTCTTTTCCGTAACGTTCAGAAAAGAACCCCGTGCAATCGGCAAAAAATTGTTCCTGTTGTTCTGCCGTAATTCGGTCGAAAAATTCTTTGTCCGAACCTAATATAAACGACGTTATAAGCACCGCGTCGTCTTTGATTTTTCGTTTAGGCGAAAGTTGTTTAATGCGTTCGTCGATAAACGCAAGATACTTTTTCTCATACGGCATTGTATGGTAATTCAGACACGTTTTCGACTTGTCGATTTGCGGATTTCGCGTGGACTTATAATTTTCGTCGCGTTCGTTTTCCCGTTCGATTCCAACAACGTCTGCGCGTTTATATTTTTCCATATGGCATACTAATGATGATTGGTTAGACCAATTAGATATTTTAAGAGCAATAAGAGTAAATTCCTTTGGAACACTAAAAAAATTAAAGACATTTTATATGCAGAATCTTGATGGCTATCTATGTACTGGTATTGAAAGAAATTCTGACAACTACCGACAAGCAATTGACTTATTAAAACAGTATAATATGGTAAATATTCTTGTTGACCACGAATTAATAGATAACTTCGTCAGATTACCATTGTCGGGAATTGCCCAAATTGACGAACTAAGTAAGGTTAATCAAATTGGAATTAATGTTCCGTTATCTCAAGATGAAAAAAATTGTCTACATAGAATAGTTGAATTGTATGATACTTCTGATGAAAAGAAAAATGTTGTATTGGAAAACTTTTATGAAAAGTTTGATACATATACTGCATTGAAAACAATACACGACTGGTGGGATAGAATTCCAAATAGTTTATCAATTACTTCCATCGGAAGAGTTTTAGGGCATGCAAACGCTCAAAAGTGCTATCCAGGTTTCCCGCCTTTGGACTAAATAATAATTAGACCGCAATTGTATATCACAAAGTTAAAAGAATTTAATTTCAAGGAATAAAACAAATAAAGAATAATCCCGAGTATTAAATTGTTATATCTGTATTGAATATCCGTAGATTGCCATGCATCTTTGGCGCATTTTGATAAAGTATTCATACACCGTCGCTTGCGCACGAGATAAAACTCTGCCGATTTCGGGATAACTTAATCCCTTTATGCGGCACTCCAAGGCGATACGCATATTTTCGGTCAAATTCAGACTTGAAACGATTTTTTCGTATAAAGTATAGTCTTGTGCGATTTCTTCTTTTATTTCGTATGACGGCTCGCTTACGGGCGTTAAAGCATCAAGACTTACAGAGCGGTAATAATCTCTCGTTTTCAGATTTATCAACTTCATCATTTTACGGATACAGGCAATTTCGATGGTAATCGGCTTACCTTTTTTACTGAAACCTATAACATCGTTCAGGTGTTTTCCGTAATTCTCGCAAAGATACAAGGCACCTTCCTGAACCAAATCATAAGATTCGCTTATCTATGCGAGTGCCGCCTGTCTTCCCCGCGAGCGACGGATAGTTTTGTAGAGAAAGCACCCTATACGAGTGGTGGAAGAAATACCGGCACGGACCGGAAAGATGGGGCATTTTTATTTAGGGTTTCAAATGTTCAACTTTTTTAGAGCCGTGAACTAATAAAAACTTATACTCGCAATCCGCCTATTCGAAGCGCGCTAATAATCCGAAAAGCAAATTCACAATAAAAAATCTTGTAAAACACGGCGGTCGTATTGTATAATGTTTTTATATCAAAATTTTCGAAAGGTAGACTATGAAAAAAACGTTGCGTATAGAACTCGACTACAACTGGGTGCTGACTCGCATTGACGACGCGAAATACCCCGTCGAAGTGCTGAAAGACAAGTTTGTGAAAGGCAAAATCGAAAAAATCAGCGAATCCTATCTGCACCTGACGCTTGCCGTCGACGAAAACGACTACGAAAAGACAAAAAATAAAATTTCGACGTTCTTTGCTCAAAAATACGGAAAGTCGAATCTTTCCGCATTGAGTTTTTCGGATTCCGAACCAAATGCAGACGATGAAAACGACGAGTCGAAAAACAAAGATTCTGTCGAAAACGGCAATGCGCAACAACCGCACACAATCGACGACACGCTCGAACTGGTCAACACGCTTGTCGGTGCGCAGGAGTTCAAGGCTCTTATAAAAGAACTCGTGGCTGTTGCTCCCGAAGTGGTCAAAAACGATGCGCAAGACGTTTTTATGTCGCAAAGTTATCTCTTCTCCGTCGGTGACGGTTGCGGACTTTCGACGTATCTTGCGATACTCGCGCTTGCCGTAAACGATTTGTCTCTTGCAAAAATGACTGCGGAAACGCCCGTAAAAGAATACAAAATCGAAATGACGGACAAGCCGAAAGACGATTTGGCTGCAGCAAGCGACGTCATAAGCAAAATCGAAAACGACTCCGCAAGCGTGATATGCTTCGATATAAGCAAATGGATTGACAAGACGGACTCCGAAGATTTCAAAAAATTCCTTAAAGACGCGCAAAAGGCAAGCGCAAATCACGTCGTCGTATTCAGAGTGCCTTTCGTTGACAAGGACGTGCTCGGCCGCGTGGAAAACTCGCTAAAAGACGTGGCGTATATCAAAACTTTGTCTTTTCCGCCCTTTGACCGTGCCGAAACGAAAGAAATCGCAAAACGCGACTTTGAGAAATACGGCATGAAAATGTCGGATAACGCATGGGAATATTTCTTCAAGCGTATTGCGCAGGAAAAGAGCGACGGCAAATTTTACGGACTTAACACGATAAAGAAAGTCGTAAAAGAATCCGTATACAAAAAATACGTTGCCGTGGCGAACGGCGCGAAAAACGCAACTCTCATCGGCGTGAACGACGCAAAGAAAATATGCGACGCATCCGCCGCCGAATCGGAAGGTATGGCACAACTAGACCAACTCGTCGGTTGTGAAAAAATCAAAGCGCAAATCGAAGAAATTCTTGCACAAATCGAGTTGTCGAAAGCGGAAAACGGCCCCGACCGTCCCTGCCTGCATATGCGATTCGTCGGCAATCCGGGCACGGGCAAAACTACCGTTGCGAGAATACTCGGCAAGATTCTCAAAGAAAAAGGCGTACTTCGCATAGGCAATCTTTACGAATATAAAGGCAGAGACTTCTGCGGACAATACATAGGCGAAACCGCCCCGAAAACGTCGGGAATGTGCCGCGACGCATATGGTTCGGTGCTCTTCATCGACGAAGCGTACTCTCTCTATCGCGGAGACGACAATACGCGAGACTACGGCGTGGAAGCAATCGACACTCTCATATCCGAGATGGAAAACCACAAAGACGATCTCGTGGTCATAATGGCAGGCTACACCGACGATATGGAAAAACTCATGGACGCAAACAGGGGCTTGAAGAGCAGAATGCCGTACACGATAGATTTTCCAAACTTCACGCGTGAACAACTCTTCGAGATATACAAATCAATGTCGTCGAAAAAATTCAAAATCGCAGACGACTTATACCCCGTCGTCAAGGAATATTTTGAAAACCTATCCGACGACGTTCTCGGATCAAAGAAATTCAGCAACGCGCGCTTCGTGAGAAATTTGTTTGAAAGAACGTGGGCAAAAGCGGCTATGAGAAGCCAACTCGAAGGTCAGAAAACCGTGACGCTTTGCGCGGTAGACTTCAACAACGCGGCAAGCGAAAAAGACTTTGCATTCCAAATCGAAAAGAAAATGAAACTCGGTTTCTGACGAATCGGAGCGAATTATGAAAACGAATCTGAAACAAAAGAAACTCGCAAAATCCGTTTTTAAGACTTTTTGCGAAGTTCTTGACGAAAAAAACGTAAACTACACGAAAAAGAAAGACCGCCTTGCCGTCAACTGCATTTTGCACGGCAACGATATCCCTGTTGCCATTGACGCCGTAGTCGACGAAAACGATATGATAGTGCTTGCTCTCTCTCCGCTCTACTTCACCGTCCCGAAAGAAAGACGAGAAGTCATCGCCGTTGCGGTCAGCGAGATAAACGCATATCTTCTCGACGGGCACTTTGATTTCGACTATCAAACGGGCAGCATTAATTTTAGAATTTTCCTGAGTTTTGCAAACAGCATAATCGACAAGCAGGCGTTTGAATATATGATTGGCACAATATTTGACGTCGTTGACGACTACAACGACAAGTTGCTCTTCATCTCGAAAGGCGATATGGGAATCGAAGACGCGCTGAAATGCTTGCGCTAAGGAGTGATTATGGAAGAAATGAACCGTAAAATAGCGCAAAACGTGTACGATATGATAATCACGACGCTGAAAAGCAAAGATTACAGTTTTTTACAGTCCGACGGAATGAAAGTCGCTTTCCAAATCGAAGCGGACGATACGCCCATAGTTTTTTCCGTCGTCATAGACGCCGAACGCCGACTTATACGAATGATTGCAG
>CALGEU010000336.1 GCA_937881285.1 uncultured Clostridia bacterium
GCTGACGCTTCCGCACGGTGTTGAATGACTATATCCGCGTCTTCCACGAGTCTGTTGTATTGCGCAGTCGTCGTGGCGTCGCCTTTGATTGCGCCCTTTATGGTGTCGAAAAGTTGATCGACGAGATTGTCGATGATTTGGTTGACGTTGATGTCGTCAATCTTGAATTTCGTTCCGCGAGAACCGAGAACTCCGCTTGCGTCGAGATAAACGCCTTCTTTCGCGCCGTCGTAATACGCAGTGATGCGTTTCGCTTCGTTTCTGCCGCGAACTTCAACTGCGAGTCTGGTCTTTGCAGGGTCTTTCGTATTTATAACGCCTTGCAAAACGATTGAAAGTTCAACCGTGCCTTTTGCAAAATCGATGTCCTTTTCAAACAAAGGCGCAAGGGCGTTCAACATATCTTCGCTGACGTTCTGTTTGATGAGATTTGAAATGAGTGTGCCGAAAGAACCGATGACGTCGTTCACCGTCACGGTCTTTTGTGCGAAATCGAGAGAAAGTTTGATCTTTCCGTCAAGGGTAAGGAAAGAATATTTGTTTTCGCTGTTTGCGATTTTGTCGTAGAGATTTTCGGTGGTGTCGTCACCGTCTTGAATGGGTTGATTGTACTGATTGCGGCTCTTGAGCGTTCCCACGACGTCAACGTCGGGAGACGCGGCAAAGTCCGCTTTCGCATAGCCGAGCGTAAATCCGACTTCGGACTGGAACACGCCGTACTTCTCTTGCAAGCCTTCAACGCCGTAAGAGTTAAGGTTCGTGTCGACGTCAAACGTGATGCCGTTGAGTTTTCCGTCCTGCATGTCCGCTTCGAGATACAAAGCCATACCCGCAAGCGCGCCGAGTTTGCCAAGGTCGAGACCGAGCACGTCCTTGACGAGTCCGATGATGTTTTCGGGGATAAGACCCTGAACGAGCGGAATTATGCTGACGATAAGTCCGAGATCGCACGGGATTTGAAGAACGGTGTGACCGTTGCCGTAATCTACGAGCGTGCTTCTCGACGCACCGAACAAAATGTTGACGATGAGTTGTTCGACGGTGAGAGAGACGATGTCCATGTTGACAAGGCTCTTGATGAGACCGCCGATGTCATAACCCATAATGGTGTCGAAAAGAACGGAAGAAAGATTGAGTTCTTCAAGGCATGCGGCAAATTTCGCAACGAGAGACGTCATATCGATGTTGTCCGTCCAGACAACGTGCACGCCTTCGTCCTTCTTGATGCCGCGCATATCCGCAACGAGTTTGCCTTCGTAGTAGTAAGCGCCCATGAGAAGTTTGCCTTCTCCGCTTGCCGCCATTGCGCAAATCGTCTCGTTGTCGATATTCTTTCCCGCAAGTTCAGCCGTCTTGAATTGTCTGAACTCGACGAGAATTTCACTCGTATCGTTGTTGACGTCGGCTTGAGTGTCGATTCTGCCTGCAAAACGCATCGTCACGAGAGAGTCATACGAGTCTTTGTTGAAGCCGAGTATGAACGTCGTGTCCACGTTTATGTATCTCGAATCTTTCTCGTCCGAAGCCGCGGCGAGTGCTGCTTCTTTGAGCACCTTCCACGCCTGTTGCGAACCGAGCGTTTTCGAATCGTCGATTCCGGGGTTCGGCGTCGGGGTCGGAATGACCGGATTCGTCGTGTTTCCCGAATCGTTCGTTCCGCATGCGACAAGACCGAACAGCAAGACGCTGATCATCATCGCAAGCAGTACGATTGTGAGTCCCTTGAGCTTTCTCATTCTCATCATTTTCCTCCAGAACATACACGCGTAGCGTATGTGCATAGATTATTATACGCAACCATTATACAGTTTTCGCACACAAATGTCAATAGTCAAAGTATTTGAACAAGACGATCAATACCTTGTGGTAGACGCGCTTGCAAGACACAATAAATTGCGATTTCAGAGCGTATTTTTATTAAAATCCGCAAAACGCTCGTCGAAAAAAGTTGCAAATCGTCCGTTTTTCCACTATTTTCCGCTTATTGCAAGTTTATCGCGACAAATCTTTGTTTTTTGACTTCTAACGGCATAAAATCGAACCGTTCTTTCCTTTTTTCGCTTCGTTTTCAAAATTTTAGATTACGGAAAAATTTTTTCGAATCACGCAAATTTCGTCGCCGGAGCCGCACATAC
>CALGEU010000337.1 GCA_937881285.1 uncultured Clostridia bacterium
CGTAATCTCCGTTTGCGAGATGAGCAACTCCGTCCACTGCTTCGATGAGTTTTACGTATCTTATATTGATACGTTTTGGGGCGAGATTAACCGTTTTACCTTCTCGCGCCAAATCGTATGCACGTTTTCCGTCAACGGATTTTGCACTGTATTGCGGCGGTATCTGGTCAATATCTCCGCAATACGAAGAGACAAAAGCGGATATTTGTTCTTTAGTTGGCAAAATGTCGCTTGTTTCAACAACTTTGCCAACTCCGTCCAAAGTGTCGGTTTCTTTTCCGAAAACGAAAGTTGCCTGATACACTTTTGTTTTCTCTTGCATAAAATCGAAAAGTCTCGTTGCAGTTCCGACGGCAACAGGCAAAACGCCCGAACCTTGCGGGTCGAGTGTGCCGAGATGTCCGACTTTCTGTTTTTCACCGCTCGCTCTGCGCAAAATGCCGCGAACTTTCACGACGACGTCGCTTGACGTCATACCGAGCGGTTTGTTGATGTTTACGAAACCTTTCATGCCTATTTGATTGTCATATTTGAATCTCCAAATATGATTTGTCGTTTACTGTTTTTATATTATGACAAAATACAAAGTTTTGCATATTGTCGTCGTTTTCGATATTCTAATAAAGTAAATTTGATGCAAGTCGCACGAGTTTTTCAACTATATCTTCCATATATCCGTTGACTCTGCAACCTGCCGCGTTTTTGTGTCCGCCGCCGCCGAACTCGTTTGCGATTTCGATTGCGTTGACGTCACCTTTCGTGCGAATGCTCAATTTGAAATTGTGAGTGCCGACCTGCGACAAACAAAACGCCACTTTAACGGAATCTACGTCCACAAGTTCGTTGACGATGCCTTCGCTGTCGCTTTGCGCTGCCCCCGATTTTGCAAAATCGTCGGTTGTTAGCGCAATCACGGCAATTCTGTTGTCATGGAAAAACCTAGCCTTTGACATAGCAATCGCTTTGAGTTTGAAACGCTCGACGGTAGTTGACCTGAAAACTTTGTAGATAACGTCCGCACCGTCAAAGTCATACTCCAAAAGCGCGCGCGCAATATCGTGCGTGCGTTTGGTAGTATTCGGCAAAGTAAAACAGCAAGTGTCCGTAACGATGCCGGAAAAAAGCAATTCGGCAACATGGTCATCCATACCTTTGAGTTCTTTTGCAAGTTCGTAAACGACTTCGGCACATGCGCTCGCCGTCGGGTCAACGAAGCAAAGACCGGCAAATCTTTTGAACGAAGCGTGATGATCCAACGCAATCTGCGATTTTGCGGACAAAAAAGATTTCATGCATTGTCCGAGTCTGTCAAGGTCGCTGCAATCGACGCTTATTGCAAGTTGATGAACGCGTTTTTCGGGAAACGATACGCATTCGCTTGCGTACATGCACTTGTATTTGTTCGGTACGGGCGTATCGCAATAGCAAACCACCGTTTTACCTTTGTTTTTCAGCAAAACGTAAAGCGCAAGCATACTGCCGAGTGCGTCACCGTCCGGATTTGTGTGACAATATACGGCAATATCGCTTGCGTGTGAAATTTGTTTTGCGATTTCGCTTATCGAATTGTTGTGCATCGGTTTTGATTATTCCGCGTCTTTTTGAGCATCTGATGCGGTATCTTTGCTGTTTTGAGCGGCGCGTTCGCTTTCTTCGCGCTTAATTTGAGCGAGAATACCGTCAATCTTTATGCTGTAATCCACGCTATCGTCAATGATGAAGTTCAGTTCGGGCAAAAGTCTGATTTGCACGGCGTCTTTCAACATATTGCGGATGAAAGAACGCGATCTGCAAATAGTGTAATAGGCTTCTTGCACGTCTTCTTTGCTTTTTGCATAGATTGACAAATACACTTTCGCGTACTTGAGATCGGACGTGGTGTAAACCTTGGTCACGCCGACGATCGCGTCTTTAAGACGCGGATCTTTGATGTCTTCGGCGATGACCTTGGTTATTTGTTTTGCAAGTTCAGCATTGACTCGCTCCATTTTAATCTTCATTCGTTTGCTCCATTGTGAAGGCTTCAATGACGTCGTCAACCTTCACGTCCTGATAATTTTGAAGCATTATGCCGCAATCGAAGTTCTTCGCCATTTCTTTGACGTCGTCTTTTCCGTGTCGCAAGGACGCAATTTCGCCCGTATATTCCACTTTGCCGTTGCGGATAAGTCTCGCTTTTGCTCCGCGAACGATTTTGCCGTCGGTGACGTGGCAACCTGCGATAGTGCCGACGCCGCTGATTTTAAAGAGTTCGCGAATTTCAGCAGATCCGAGAATGACTTCCTGGAACTTGGGATCGAGCATACCTTTGACAGCCTTTTCGATGTCTTCGATAGCGTTGTAAATGATGTTGTAGAATCTGATATCGATATGCTTTTGCGCGGCAAGTTGTTTCGCGTTGGTATCGGGACGGACGTTAAATCCGATGATAATCGCACCCGAAGTTTCTGCAAGCAAAACGTCGCTTTCTTTGATTCCGCCGACTGCGGAGTGAATGATGTCGATGTTGACTTCTTCGTTGCCGAGTTTTGCAAGCGATTGTTTAACCGCTTCGACAGAACCTTGAACGTCCGCTTTGATGATGAGTTTGACGGATTTGAGTTCGCCTTTGGAAATCTTGTCAAACAAATCATTGAGAGACACTGCGGTGTTCTCGTTCTGATTT
>CALGEU010000338.1 GCA_937881285.1 uncultured Clostridia bacterium
CATCCGATTCAATGGATCCGACGTTCTCGCCCGACGACGTCATAATTGCGACCGCTATAAGCGAAAGCGATGTAACAAATTTGAAAGTCGGTCAGGTCATTTCATTTAAGCAGACAGCATCATACGGTGGAAGCGTTTATGAAATAATCAATACGCACAGAATTGTGTATGTCGTAAGAAATGAAGCGGGCGACGTTACAGGTTACCGTACACGCGGAGACAAGCAAAACGGATCTTGGCAAGAAGTAGCGGCAGAATTGCTCAAAGATGAAAGTGAGCAGGATAAGAATCTCACAAAAACAGTCGATGCATCAACTGTTACGCTTGGCAAAATCGTCGCAACGTGGGGCAGTGTGAGCGAAGACGGCACTTTCACAAGCGGCAAAATGCTTAAAGGCGTCGGCGGTTTCTCCAACTGGATTCAGGACACAGAACATTTCGGCGCAAGCCAAAAAGTGCGTTTCTTCTGCGTGGTCGTGCTTCCGCTCATTCTCTTGTTCGTGATTTACGCGTTCATTCTCATTCGCACCATCGTCATTGCGAAACTTGAAAATCAACGCAAAATTCAGGCGCAACAAGTTGTCACGGTGGACAGTCTTTCCGACGAAGAAAAACGTCGTCTCGCACAAGAATATCTTGCTTCTTTGCAACAACAGGCAAGCGGCACTGACGGCGAGCAAAAAGACGATTCTGTCGGCGGTGAAAACATTCAGTCCGCGGACGAAGAATCCAACGAAGACAAAGAATAAAAACGTTGCAAGGCGCATGAGAATTCATGCGCCTGTCGACTATATTTTTGCAACTTTATATCATAGATATAAAAACACCGCTCGATTTGAATATATCGGGCACTAATCGTCGTATATCGCGGTTTGAAAAACGACGTTTTATGAATATCGTTTGTGCTTGCAAGCGGCAGATTGCCTGCACGGATATAAAATTGCAAAATCGTCCTTTCGGAAAGGGCGTCGGTTGCCGTTAGGGGTGGCAGACCGAGTTTCGATGAGTTACAAACAATGAATATCAATCTCGTATTTGAATTTCTCAAAGCGTTTTTGGGCGCATTCTACGACAAAGGTATCGGCAGTATCTTTTGGGGCTTTCTGCATATCTTCTACAACGAAGGTTATTCGGACGCTTTCAAGAACTACACGCAATACTTCGGCGCGGGAGAATGGGCTGTCGCTATCATTTTCATAATACTTATTTTTGCAGTTATAATCGCGATTATCGTGCTTGCCATTCTCGGCTTGCGCAAACTCGCGCGTCTTTCAAAAGCCAAAGTTTTGCCACAGGATCTCGTTGAAGAATGCGCAAATCTCAAAAAGCAAATCATCAAAATGTCCGCTGAAAAAGACCGTATTCTCGGCATGAGAGTCAGCGATATAGGCAACTACGAAGGCGAAGAAGGGGAAGAAGGCGAACAAAAGAAAGAAGAGCAGTCTCCGACAGGCGAGTCACGTTTCTACAAACTTACCGAAATCGACAAGATTTACGAAAACTACGTTCCGCCGGTTTACGACGACGAAATCACGCTTCCCGAACTTTGCGATCGCTTCCGCAACTTTGCTTGCTCGCGCATGCACCTATACTACAATCCGCGCATAATCCGCTTGTTTATCGCGGGCATGTCAACGTCGCGTCTGATGATTCTGCAAGGTATTTCCGGTACAGGTAAAACGTCGCTTCCGCACGCTATGGGTATATTCCTTAACAACCCTGCGACGATTGCGTCCGTTCAGCCGTCATGGCGTGACCGTACCGAACTTTTCGGATACTTCAACGAATTTACGAAACGCTTCAACGAAACCGAAGTGCTCAAAAAGATGTACGAAGCCACTTGGAACGATCAGATTTATCTCACCGTTCTCGACGAAATGAACATCGCGCGTGTCGAGTACTATTTTGCAGAAATGTTGTCAATTCTCGAAATGCCGTCACGTGACGAGTGGATTGTCGACCTTGTTCCGTCCGGCTGGCCAAACGACCCGAAACATATCGACAAAGGCCGTTTTAGACTTCCGCAAAACATGTGGTTTATCGGCACGGCAAACAACGACGACTCGACGTTTGCAATATCGGATAAGGTTTACGACCGTGCTATGCCTATCAACATCAACAGCAAGGGCGTGCCGTTCGACGCTCCGTGGGCGGACAACATCTTCATCAGTTATAAACACCTTGAAGCGATGTTCAAAGAATCGCAGGAGATTTACAAGGTCTCTCAAGATATTCTCGACAAGGTCAATATGCTGGACGACTACGTCATCGAACATTTCCGTCTCGCGTTTGGTAACCGTATCGTGAAGCAACTCAAAGAGTTTGTCCCGTCATACGTCGGCTGCGGCGGAACGGAAATCGACGGTCTCGACTACGTGCTTTGCAACAAGATATTCCGCAAGTTCGAATCACTCAACTTGTCGTATATCCGCGACGAAATCGACGGACTTATCCTTTATCTCAGCGAACTCTTCGGTGAAGAGAATATGCAAGAGAGTAAGGAGTATATCAACCGCTTGAAGAA
>CALGEU010000339.1 GCA_937881285.1 uncultured Clostridia bacterium
TTCGGCGCAATACGCGCGCGCATATAAGCGTTATTGCGATTCCGCACGCAACAAGTCCAAACGCCGCATAAGATTTCACGTCGACTCCGAGCAAATATGACGTTCCGTACGTAATTCCGCCGACTGCATAAGTCGCAATCACAAATACGACGAGAGATTTGACGTATTCCTTAACACCGAGCATCGTCAAGTTCAAATTTGCTTTATGCCCTTTTGTCGCAATCGAGTTGTCTACATCGTTTTCACACTTCACTTCGTCTTCATGTTTTTGAGAACTTGTGCTTTTTTTCTTCGATTGCGAGTAAGTGTCGAAAATCGCTGTCATAATCGGAGCGAGACATATCTTTATCGCAATTTGTATTCCTTGCGGAGCAATCGGATAAAACGTGGCAACTGCCGCACCTACAATCACTGTAACGAGCGTGCGGATTTTGCAGACTTTCCGTCGTCTCAAAATCTGCGTCGCAACTATCAGCAAAAAATCTATTGCGAGATTGTTGAAAATGACAAGTTCCACGTATACGCTCATACCACGCCCTTTTAGGGAAATGATAACACCGTACACTCAAAAAAATTTTCTTTTCTTGTCGCTCAGAACGTAAAAAAATCCCCGCGAAATTGCGGGGATTTTGAAATTTTACATTGTCGTTATTTTTGTTTAAGCTTCATCGATTGAAAAGGATTTTAACAGTTTAGATAACTGGAAACTTCAATTTTTCAATCAGTCTCTGTCCTTTTTGAGTCTTCTCAAAAATGCAGGAACTTGTCTTGACGGCACTTCAACTCTCGAAGATTGAACGGTGTCTTGTTGCACGGGTTGAGCAATCGGTTGAACGGGCTGAACGGGTGCGGGTTGCACGACGGGTTGAGCAGGTTCGACAGGTGCTTGTCTCATTTGATTGAAGATGGGACGATTTGCAAAGATGTCTTCTTTGTAAACGGGTGCTTCAACGGGTTCTTCGACTTCTTCAACGCTTGCAGCCGCTTGTTCTTGTGCCGCTTGCGCAAACGTGGAAGACAAGGAACGTGCAGGTTGCGGAGCACTGCTTCTTGCAGGAACTTCGTTTCTGTCCACAAATCCGGTTGCGAT
>CALGEU010000340.1 GCA_937881285.1 uncultured Clostridia bacterium
ATAGTTTTTTCCGTCGTCATAGACGCCGAACGCCGACTTATACGAATGATTGCAGGCTATTCGATAACTTTTCCGCAAGAACGTCGCCTTGACGGCGCAATCGCGACTTGCTCGACAAATCGCAATCTCGTTGCGGGCGGATTCGATTACGACTACGAAACGGGAGCGGTGGTTTTTAGAATATCCACGAGTTTTGCAGGCAGTATAATCTCCCCCGACGTGTTTTTGTATATGGTGCATCGTGCTTACAGCGCGTGCGTACTCTACGACAAGAAATTAGAGCGGCTCGCAAAAGGCGAACTTCCGCTTGCGTCGTATCTCTATCTCTTTGAAGACGATTGATTTTCTTGCACAATCGAAAAAGCAACAAAAGCAATGATAAAGAAAATGCAAACGCACGTAAAAAACCGACCTTGATTTTTTTTCAGGGTCGGTTTTCAAAAAAGGCTTTCCGAGTGGAAAGCCTTTTTGTTTTTCAACGTTCTAAACGGATATTTTGCCGTTTTCAGGCGCATCCGTCAAGAGATTAAAGTTGCGGACCTGCCGCGACGAGAGCCTTGCCTGCGGGGTTGGTCTCGTATTTTGCAAAGTTCTTGATGAATCTGCCTGCAAGGTCTTCCGCTTTCTTGTTCCAGTCTTCGACGTTTGCGTAAGTGTCGCGCGGGTCGAGAATTTCGGTTGCGACGCCGTTGAGTTGGGTCGGGACTTCGAAATTGAAGTACGGAATGGTCTTTGTGGGCGCTTTGTCGATATCGCCGTTAAGGATTGCGTCGATGATGCCGCGGGTGTCCTTGATGGAGATACGTTTGCCTGTGCCGTTCCAACCGGTGTTGACGAGATATGCCTTTGCACCGCTCTTCTGCATTTTCTTGACGAGTTCTTCTGCGTATTTGGTGGGATGCAATTCAAGGAACGCTTGGCCGAAGCACGCCGAGAAAGTCGGAGTGGGTTCTGTTATGCCGCGCTCGGTACCTGCAAGTTTTGCGGTGAAACCGGACAAGAAATAATATTGAGTTTGTTCAGGCGTGAGAATGGACACGGGCGGCAAAACTCCGAATGCGTCTGCGGACAAGAAGATGACGTTCTTTGCTGCGGGTGCTGCGGAGATGGGGCGCACGATGTTCTTGATATGATTGATGGGATAAGACACACGAGTGTTTTCGGTGACGGACTTATCTGCAAAATCAATCTTGCCGTTTTCGTCGAGCGTGACGTTTTCAAGCAATGCGTCGCGTTTGATTGCGTTGTAAATATCGGGTTCGGATTCTTTGTCGAGATTGATGACTTTTGCGTAGCAACCGCCTTCGAAGTTGAACACGCCGTTGTCGTCCCAGCCGTGTTCGTCATCGCCGATGAGAAGACGTTTGGGGTCGGTGGAAAGAGTGGTTTTGCCCGTGCCGGAAAGGCCGAAGAAGATTGCGGTGTTCTTGCCTTCCATATCGGTGTTTGCCGAGCAGTGCATGGACGCGATGCCTTTGAGCGGGAGATAGTAGTTCATCATTGAGAACATACCCTTCTTCATTTCGCCGCCGTACCAGGTGTTGATGATGACTTGCTCGCGGCTCGTGATGTTGAAAACGACAGCCGTCTCGGAGTTGAGACCGAGTTCTTTGTAGTTTTCCACTTTTGCCTTGGACGCGTTGTATACGACGAAATCGGGCTCGAAGTTTTCAAGTTCTTCCGCGGTTGGCTTGATGAACATGTTGGTGACAAAGTGTGCTTGCCATGCGACTTCCACGATGAAACGGATTGCCATACGCGTGTCTTTGTTTGCGCCGCAGAATGCGTCGACAACGTAGAGTTTCTTGTTGGAAAGTTCTTTGACTGCGATGTCCTTCACCGCTTTCCACGCTTCTTGGCTTGCGGGATGGTTGTCGTTCTTGTAGCCTTCGGAAGTCCACCACACGGTGTCCTTGGAGTTGTCGTCCACGACGATGAATTTGTCCTTGGGCGAACGACCGGTGTAAATGCCCGTCATGACGTTGACTGCGCCGAGTTCGCTCACTTGACCTTTTTCATAACCTGTGAGTGCGGGGTTGGTCTCTTCTTTGAAGAGAAGGTCGTAAGACGGATTGTACACGATTTCTGTCGTGCCGCTGATGCCGTACTTTGTCAAGTCGATATTTTTCATAATATCATATCTCCTTAAAATAAAATTTTGAATCTGCAATGCAGACGATTTTTTTACTATATTGTGCAAGGAACGCAAACGTTCCTATTATCATTATACATTATTTTTCGCCAAATAAAAGTAAAATTTTATCAATATTTTAATTTAATCGCAATTTAATCATTCAAAACCTACAACGAGTGACGTTCACCCTTGAAAAAACTCGCTTAATATGCTAACATATACGCAAAGGAAGGATATCGATATGTATTATTGCGAAAAGTGTAAAAACGTAAACGAAAAGAAAAACTGCGTATATTGCGGCAAAAGAAAATTGCGTGAAGTCAACGACGACGACTTGTGTTTTTTCGTGGAACTCGGCAATTTTCACGCAACGATGTTTCTTGAAGCGTTGAGTTCACAAAGAATCGACGCTTTCGCAGTTCCGTCCGGGTTCAGTCTCACGACGAGAGCAAACTCGTCGCAAAAGATTTATATTCCCTACAAATCGCTTGCCGCCGCCCACGACGTTTACGTTTCCATGTACGGTTGATTTTATCAGAAAAAGCGAATTTGCATAAACGTCGTAACGGCAAAACAACCGTTTTAACCTTAAAATCTATCCGATGAACGGCGATTTTTGAAAAGTAAAAGCCCTGACCGAAGTCAAGGCTTTTTCTTTGTTTCTTTGTCCGAATTTGAATTAGACATTTTTGTTATTCCGCTTTGTCGGAATTGTCGCTTGCTTTTGGTGCTGCTGCCGCTTTGCCTGCGATTGCGCCTGCCAAAAGTGCGCCGAGATCGATACCCGTAGACTCTTTCATGCCGTCAATGACCTGGTTTGCACCCTGCATGACGTCCTTGATGAGTTTCGTGGAATTGCCGTCTCCGTACATGACGATTTTGTCCGTTTGAGCAAGCGGCATAGCGGCGGATTTAACGACTTCGGGAAGTGCCTGCAAGTACATTTCGATGACGGACGCTTCGCCCATCTTCTTTTGCGCAAGAGCCTTTTTGTCGATTGCGTTTGCTTCCGCTTCGCCCTTGGCTTTGATACCTGCCGCTTCCTGTTCCATTGCGTAGCGTTGCGCGTCGGCGATAGCCTTTTGTGCTTCCGCTTCCTGCATTGCTTCGTATTTCTTTGCTTCTGCCGCTTTGATTTGTTCGAACTTTTGCGCTTCCGCTATCTTCTGACGACGAATAAGTTCTGCTTCCGCTTCTTTTTCTGTCTTATAAAGCATAGCGTCCGCTTGTTTTCTGATTTCTGCGTCGAGTTGTTTTTCCTTGATTGAAATCTCGCGTTCTGCGATTTCCGCTTCTTTCTCTTTCTTTGCGATGTTGGCGTTTGCGGCTGTGATTTCCATCGTCTTGCGCTGCGTCTCTTGTTGAATTGAATACGCCGCGTCCGCTTCTGCGCGTTTGTTGTCCGCTTTGATTTGCATTTCCGCTTTCTGAACGGTGAGTTCCGCATTCTGTTCTGCAATCTTCTTTTGCGTCTCCACCTTCACTGCGTTTGCTTCTTCTTCTGCGTGAGCGGTTGCGATTGCGATGTCGCGCTGTGCGTTCGCTTTTGCAATCTGTGCGTTTTTGCGGATTTGCTCGACGTTGTCGATACCCATGTTTTCAATCGTGCCGGCGTTGTCTTTGAAGTTCTGAATGTTGAAGTTCACCACTTCGATACCAAGTTTTTCCATATCGGGAACGACGTTTTCGGTGATTTTCTTTGCAACTCCCTGACGGTCCTGAACCATTTCTTTGAGTCCGACAGAACCGACGATTTCACGCATATTGCCTTCGAGCACCTGTGTGACGAGACTCACGAGTTCTTCCTGGTTCATGCCCAAAAGCGCTTCTGCCGCGCGGTCGAGAAGCACGGGGTCGGACGATATTTTGATGTTTGCGACGCCGTCGACGTTGACGTTGATAAATTCGTTCGTCGGGACTGCTTCGCTTGTCTTTACGTCAACTTGCATGACTTGCAAAGAGAGTTTGTCCACGCGCTCGAAAAACAGGATACGCCACCCTGCTTTTCCTATGAGAATACGGCGTTTGCCCCTGCCCGAAATTATGTAGGCAGTGTCCGGCGGTGCTTTCATATATCCGCCGATAAAGAAAACCAACGCCCCTACTACGATCAAAGCACCTATCACCGCAACGGGAACTATCCACGCTGCCGACGACGCTAATGTCATTGTTATCATTTTGTTCCTCCTTTAGTTTCGTTCGGGTCGTCTGCCCGAACTCCCACATCGAAATTATTATACAGTATATTTCATACACTTGTCAATATACACCCTTTTGTATAAAGCGGAATTTGCGCCTTTTTTCGACACGATTTTCACAAAGCGATGAGCCGTTTTGCATTGAAAAAACATATATTGAGATTGTGAGTCTAAAACACGAACAAATATTTTAGAAAAGGAGATTAATATGGCAAAAACAACGTTAACAAACAGGATTATTATTGCAATAGCAGTATAAATTTTGTTCAAATAAACTTGACGGATCAAGCCCTATAACACCATCCGCACAAAGCCATCTGCACCAGTCAGGGACGTAATAGCGGGTGTGGCAGTAGTACATGCCAGTGTCACTGTCAAAATAGTAACCTTTGTATCGGAACGGGTTGAGTTCCCCAACTGTTGTTGCCAAGGTGCCGGTTGTGCTTTCGGGCTTGCCCCATGCATTGTATGCATATTGTACAACGAGATTGCCAGCATTGTCAATGATGCCGAGAATATTTTCAAGTGCGTCTCTCACGTAGAAATACGTCGTTGATTTGTCCAGAATGAAACCGTATTTTATGCAATATAAATTAGTATTAATCCTAACGAAATTGTTATGGGCTTTCAAAAACAAAACGACGCAGACCTTTTGATCTGCGTCGTTTGAAAAGATATTTGACCGTTTGTTTTTCTATATTTCTAGATAATTTCTTGCTTTGGAATCATAATCTCGTCGTATTTAGGCGAATATAATATAATGAATTTTCTACCAACATATTTCTTGTTTACACCATTATAACCATCTGTGAACAATAAGAAGGGATTATTTACTGTCTGTGACAAAATTAGACCTAGAATTAGCTGATGGCATAGAAATAGGAGGATTTAAATCCTCCTATTTTTACATTAATTCTACCATGAACTCGCCATCCATTATTGATTAGTGTTTCCTAAGCTTTCCTATTGGCTCCCAAATGGTTCCATCACCTAACAAATTTTCCGCGTATGTTCTGTCGAGAACATAATTAGGGTCTACATCAAACAAATATTCACGATATGCCCTTTCCTTTTTATTTTTTCTACTTTCTGTTTGCGGATATCCTGACTCAACAAATCTAGATATTTTACCCTCGACATAATCAATAAAACCGGTTATGTAAACATCTTTTTCCCTAAATGAATACCATACTATTTCGACAGAGTTCTCATTATAATAATAGAAAATATAATTTAATATAGTTCCATCATCATCAAATCTTTCGGTAAGACGCAGGCGATCCTGCTCATCAAAGTAGTAGGAAAAATGCCTTGATTTTTCATTTTTAGTAAGCCGTCCTTTATACGTTATATATTTGCCTATTTCCATATCCGGCCAAAACATCCCATACAAATCGATTCCTCTGCTCATGAGTTTTTTGGGACATTGCAAGATGATATCTTCGTGTTCATCCAAACAATTTCGATGCCTTTGAGCTATATCTAGCAATCTTGTAAACACTTCTTCATCATATTTTGCCATATTATTTCAAGCCTCCTAAAACATTTTTATAAAACAACAACATATCTTTTACACCATCGCTACCATTTGATATGTATGCAAATGTCATACTTGTATTTAAGATCGCATAATATACATCAGTATGCAAAACCCTATGGTACCCTCTATTAACATCCACTAGATTGATATCATCATTAATACCTATACCCGATGCTTTAAGAATCAATCTCGACAATGCCGCACGCGGATCTTTCTTTGCCACTATGTGATGTTTTTCATGAGAATTATAGAATCTATTGGCTACTAATTTTGCAGCATATGCGGTAATTAATTTGTGAACATTATCTATAATTGAACTGGCCTTTTCGGCCACACCTTTTACCGTATTTTCGATAAAATGAGTGTTGCTTTCAACAGCAGCAACAGTAGTTACAACCGCAACAGTTGCAAACAATGCCGCAAATATTGCAATTATTGCACTTTCGGTCAGGGCAATACATCCTGAAGGATCCAAAGACTTGACCGGCTCGTTCGAACAATATGCAAACAAATTCATTTGTTGCAAACTGTCCGAAAGAATATATGCAATGCTATCCGCACAAAGCCATCTGCACCAGTCAGGGATGTAATAGCGGGTGTGGCAGTAGTACATGCCAGTTTCCTTGTCAAAATAGTAACCTTTGTATCGGAACGGATTGAGTTCTCCAACTGTTGTTGCCAAGGTGCCGGTTATGCTTTCGGGTTTGCCCCATGCATTGTATGCATATTGTACAACAAGGTTGCCATTTTTGTCAATAATGCCGAGAATATTTTCAAGCGCGTCTCTCACGTAGAAGTACATCGCCGTCTTGTCCAACACAAAGCCGTACAATCTGTCGTTTTCGTCATACAAGAAGTCGAGTCTGTGCGTTGGCGAGATTTCCGCAACAAGTTTGTTGCCGTCATAGAAATATCTCGTTGCAACCGAAGTTCCGGATTCCGTAACCATCTTTTTGATACGCAAACCTTGGTCGTTGTACGTATAGTCTATGGTTTTTCCGCCTTTTTGGATCTTTGTGAGACGTCTGCCTTCAAAGGTATAGGTGTTGCCGTCATAAGACGTGGGAACAAGCGGATTGCTTGCGTCATACGCAACGACTTTGCCGCCGACCTTGACAAGTTTGTCTTTCACGGCGCTGTCGTATGACGATAAGATAGAAATTTTTTATAAATATTCACATTACGTCCCCGATGATCCAGACGATCAACGGGGACATTTTTTTAGCAAATGTGAGATACCCATAAATCACGGAAGCAGAACAAAACAAGTGCTCGACATCACAGTTGATGAACATAATGTTCATTTTTTCGTTAGATATGGGATAAAAAGAAACAAAGATTTGTGTTTACCAATAAACTACAAAACGCATGATAAAAATAAAACATCCGCTCCTGTAAGTGCGACAGGTGCGGATGGTTATCGTGTGGTGGA
>CALGEU010000341.1 GCA_937881285.1 uncultured Clostridia bacterium
CAAGTTGTGAAACTCAGATATTTCGACGGCAAAACGCAGGTGGAAATAAGCAAAATCGTCGGAATATCCCAAGCGCAGGTATCGAGACTCGAAAAATCCGCGCTTGAGAAAATCCGCGAGCGCATGGCGTGACCGCCGTATTATGGCGAATTATCTGCCTATCACAGTGTGACAAATGAAAAACACCTTGCTTGCAAGGTGATATACATATACTTTGTTTATTTTCGATTTTTGAGTTCTTTTTTCGTTTATATTTTTGTCTTTGTAAATTATCGTTTTTTTTAATGTGTAAATGCAGGGGTTCTTGATATGGATTTTGTAATAAACTAATGGATAATTAGTCGTTCTATCATTGTTGCGTTTTGTACGGTTCGTCGTTTTGCGTATCGTCGTTTGACAGAGAACATACGCCGCCCGAAACTATCTCGACGAGTATTGCGTCTTGTCCGATTTTGATGATTCTGTTCCAGGGAATATATATGCTATCAGAACTCGTCAGGCTTTTCAAGAAACTTTTCTTTCCCGGCACGACGAGACCGCCTATCGTTCCGCAACCGTTGAAAATCAAATCGCATGCGTTGCCGAGTTCCTTGCCGTCCGCGACGTTGACGACGGTCTTTTTTGACAATTCGATGAAAGAATACTGCCTTGCGTTCATAATACGACTATATTCACGACTTTGCAAAATATGCGCATAAATTTTTCCCGATTGTGCTTCAAGTGGCGTTTTGCACACTAAATATTGTATTTTTTCAAATAAAACGTTTACAAAACGTGCAATATATTGTATAATACTGCCATAAATTGTCGAGGTACAGGGGTATGAAATGTATATATTGCGGTAGCATGGACAGCAAGGTCGTGGATTCGAGACAGAACGAAGACGGCACGTCAATCCGTCGTCGCAGAGAGTGCGTCGTTTGCGGAAAGCGTTTCACGACTTACGAAACCGTTGAAAGCACGCCGATTATGGTCGTCAAAAAGGACGGCTCGCGTCAGGCGTTTGACCTTAACAAAATCAAAATCGGCATAATGAAAGCGTGCGAAAAACGTCCTATTTCCATGTCGTCTATCGACAGACTTGTCGGAGACATTCAACGCAAGGTGCTCAATTCGCTCGACCAGGAGATTTCGTCAACCGCGCTCGGCGATATGGTTATGGAAGGTCTCAAAAACATCGACGAAGTGGCGTACGTCAGATACGCTTCGGTGCACCGTCAGTTCAAGGACATCAACACTTTGCTCGACGAAATCGAAAGTCTCGTCAAACTCAAAGAAGAGATGACAAAAAAGGAAGACAAATAAGTTTTATTTTTCATTGCAAAAGACGAAACGGCGATATACGAAAGATAAACGCGAAATCTCAGTCGTGTCGAGAACACCGAAGATAAACGGTGCGGCAAACGAAAGATAAACTTGTAAATACAAAAGACGAACGTCGATGCACGAAAGACAGATTTGAAACACGAAAGATAACAGTTGAAACACAAAAGACGAAACGACCGAATTTTCGGTCGTTTTTCTTATGTGTCAAGGGTACGTTTTCGGCGAAAATTAAATATAATATACAAATTGTAAATTCGGTTGACAAAAGTTTTTCAAAAGACCATAATCAAGGAGCATTAAATCAAGGAGGTACAAGTCATGGAATATCACCCAAGTGAGAACGACAGCGTCGGGCGAAGTTGCCAATCGGCTTGTGCCGCTTTTTGACTTTTCTCGATTTTTCGTTCGTCTTTGACTTAAATTCGTCATGGAAAACAAAATCAAATCTTTGCTTCAATCTCGCGATTACGCCGAGATAGTTCGTATTGCGTCCGATATGGACGTAAACGAAGCGGCTACGTTATTTTCGCAATTCAACGAAGAAGAACTCGTGCAGGTTCTTTCTCTTTTCGGCGATGAAAAGTTGGGCGAATTCTTGCCCGAATTTGACAAGAATACGCAAAATCTCGTCGTAACAAGGCTCAATCAAAAGAAATTGCAGTCCGTCATGGACGAAATTTCGGTTGACGACACGATAGGCATCATCGACAATTTGCCTGCGCCCGTGGCGAGCAAGGTCCTGGAAGTGGACGAAATCAAAAATCTGCTCGAAAAGAAACGCTATAAGAGCCTTAAAGAACTGCTTTCAAACATCAACGCAATAGACATTGCGGCGGTCTTTGAAGAACTCGAAGAGCAGGAGCGCGTGCTGACTTTCAGACTATTGTCAAAAGACGCAGCGGCGGAAGTTTTCGTCGAACTTGCAAGCGACGTTCAGCAGGAACTCATACGCAATCTGTCCGATAAAGAATTGAAATCCGTCATCGACGAGATTTTCATAGACGACGCGGTTGACCTTATCGAAGAGATGCCGGCTTCCGTGGTGAAAAGACTTCTTGCGCAAAGCGACGCGGAGACGAGAAATTATATCAACGAACTTCTCAAATATCCGCAAAACAGCACCGGAAGCATCATGACGGTGGAACTCGTTTCGCTGTCCAAAACGATGACGGTCAAACAAGCCTTCGAGCGCATACGCGCGTGCGCAATCGATAAAGAAACGGTTTATACCTGCTACGTCACCGACGAAACCAAGCATCTTATCGGCGTTACGACGGTGAGAGAATTGCTCCTTGCCGACTCAGATGTGCGTATAGGTGGTATAATGCACGAAAACGTCATTTACGCTCACACGCTTGACGACAGAGAAGACACCGCACGCAGACTTCGCGAATACGGTTTCCTTGCATTGCCCGTCGTTGACGACGAAATGAGACTTGTTGGAATAGTCACCATTGACGACGCAATCGACGTCATGGTTGACGAAACGACGGAAGACATCTCAAAAATCGCCGCTACGCGTCCGTCTGACAAGCCGTATCTCAAAACGAGCGTGTGGACGATTTTCAAAAACCGTATACCGTGGCTTTTGATTCTTATGGTCAGCGCAACGTTTACGGGGCTTATCATCAACAAATTCGAAGCAAGACTCAACGCAATCAGTACCGTGCTTATAGCGTGTGTGCCTATGCTTATGGATACGGGCGGCAACGCGGGTTCGCAAGCGTCGGTAACTGTAATCCGCGCTCTTGCACTCAACGAAGTGAAGACCAAAGACATTTTCAAAGTGCTTTGGAAAGAAATACGAGCCGCACTTATGCTTGCGCTTTGCCTTGCGATTGCTTGCTTTGCCAAGTTGCAACTTATCGACAATTTGCTTTTCGGATACGCAGATTACACGCTCGTGCGTTGCGCCGTCGTGTCAATGAGCATGTTTATCACCGTCGTGATTGCAAAACTCATCGGTTGCTCGCTGCCTATTCTCGCAAAAGCGGTGAAACTCGACCCTGCGGTCGTGGCGTCTCCGTTCATCACGACTATAGTTGACGCGCTCTCGCTTATGATATTCTGCCTGCTTTCGGTGTCAATACTTGCATAAATCGATTACGGCAAAAGAAAAAATTGCAAACCGCAATCGGAAAACAGAAATTTCAAAAGAGAAACGAAAAATCCGCAGTTATGCGGATTTTTCTTTCGGCAATGCGACGATATAGTCAAACGCTCTCTTATATCAGTCGTTTTCGCATTTTGAGTTTGTTTTTTATCCGAGCAAGTCTTCTTCGTTTACCGATTGCTTGATTTTATCCAAGGCTTTTTTCTCTATTCTCGAAACGTACGAGCGGGATATATCAAATTTTTTTGCCACTTCGCGTTGAGTGAGCGCAGGATAACCGCCCAGTCCGTAGCGATAGCGCACGATTTCAAACTCTCTGTCCGTAAGCACCGAGCGCGTTATATTGAGCAACTTTTCCATCATTATGTTGTTTTCGACGTCTTCGATGACCGAGTGGTCGTCGCATAGCATATCCATTATCACGAGTTCGTTTCCGTCCTTATCGACGCCGATAGGCTCGTTGAGCGAGACGTTGGAGCGGTGTTTTTTGCTCGTTCGCATAGTCATGAGTATTTCGTTTTCTATGCACCGCGAAGCGTAAGTTGCAAGGGCAGTGCCTTTTCCCTGATTGAAACTCTCAATGGCTTTTATAAGTCCGATAGAGCCTATCGAAATCAACTCGTCGTTGTCTCCGTAGTTCGAGTATTTCTTTGCGATATGTGCAACCAGTCGCAGATTGTGTTTTACGAGTATCTCTTTGGCTTCTTCGTCACCGAGTGCGCATTTGTCGAGATATTCCTTTTCTTTTTCTTTCGAGAGCGGTTTCGGAAAGGAACTTTTCTCGGAGACGTAAGACGAGAATATCACGAGATTTTTCAGCAGTGCGAGCAAACTTTCAAGTGCCATACGATTTCTCCATGTTTTATAGTTTATGGCGTACGGCGGCAAAAATTGACAATATTCGACAAGCATGAAAAAACAATTTTTTATTTATCCGTAATAAGTTGACAGAAACGAGTTTTGGCTTTATAATCGCCTAGGTCGCGGGCGTGCAAATATTCGCGCGAATGATTACGCTCAAAACGACAATTGTAAAATAAGAAGACAATAACGTCGGCGTACAGCCGAAAAGTAAGGTAGAATATGAGAAAATACGACATTTGTATCGTTGGAGCAGGCCCTGCGGGCATCTTTACGGCAATCGAACTTTTGCGCAACGGAAGCAAAAAGAAGATGTGCATCATCGAAAAAGGACAACCCGTCGAAAAACGCGTATGTCCCAAGACTTTCGGCGGAGAATGCCGCAACTGCAAGCCGTATTGCCATATCACAACAGGCTTTTCGGGCGCAGGTGCGTTTTCTGACGGCAAACTGTCTCTTTCATACGAAGTGGGCGGAGAACTTCCGCAACTCATCGGACCCGAACTTGCTCAATCGCTCATCAATTACACGGACGGCATTTATCTTGAATTCGGTGCGGACGAACACATCGAAGGTCTCGGCAACGAAGAGAAAGTGAAGGATATCCGCCGCAAAGCGATTCAGGCAGGTCTCAAACTCGTCGATTGCCCCATTCGCCATCTCGGCACCGAAAAGGCGCATGATTTGTACCTTGCAATCGAGAATTATTTGAGAGACAACGGAGTTGACCTTATCTTCGGCAGACAATGCGACAACATCATTCTTGACGGCGACACTTGCAAAGGCGTGTATATCGAAGACAGCAAGGGACAGAATCAAGAAGAGATTTATGCGGACAAAACCATCATTGCAACGGGCAGACGCGGTGCGGATTGGCTTGAAAAAATGTGTGCGGAACACAACATCGCGCATGCGCCGGGCGTTGTCGACATCGGCGTTCGCGTCGAAGTGCGCAACGAGATTATGGAAGAAGTCAACGACGTGCTTTATGAGTCGAAACTCGTTGGTTATCCCGACCCGTTCAAGAACAAAGTGCGTATTTTCTGCCAGAACCCCGGCGGTTTCGTGTCGCAGGAAAACTATGACAACGACCTTGCAGTCGTCAACGGACACAGTTACAAGGAAAAGAAGAGCGACAACACGAACCTTGCAATTCTTTGCTCACATTCGTTTACAGAACCTTTCAAACAACCAATCGAGTACGCGCAAAAGGTCGGTGAACTCACAAACATGCTCGGCGCAGGCAAAATCATGGTTCAACGCTACGGCGATATTTTGAGCGGCAAGCGTACGTGGCAAAGGGAACTCGGCTTCTCGAACGTCCGTCCCACTCTCAAAGACGCCGTTGCAGGCGATATAACCGCCGCAATGCCGTACAGAGCGATGCTCAACATCATCAACTTCATTCAGGCAGTCGACAAGGTCGTTCCGGGATTTGCAGGTTACGAAACCTTGCTTTACAGCCCCGAACTCAAATTCTACAGCAACAAAATCAAGATGGACGAACATCTCAACACTTCAATCAACGGCTTGCATTGTCTCGGTGACAGCAGCGGTTGGACGCGCGGACTTATGATGGCGTCGGTTATGGGGGTGTATATGGCTCGCAACATCCTTGAAAGTGAAAAAACGCGCTAAATAGCGAACAACTTCGGCAGAGCCACGCTCCCGTCAACTCGTGTACTAAATGTACATTAGGGTTGCCGTTAGCGTGGCTCTTTCTTGTTCTTCATCTATTTATCGCGTTTTTTATTATTTAAATAAGAAATCGTCAGAACCTGCCAACTCATGTACTACTTGTACATTAGGGTTGTCATTCTCAGGGCACTTTCGCGTCACTCATCTATTTATCGCGTTTTTTATCAATTCATTTTTCCGCAATTATTCATTGTTAATTATTCATTATTAATTATTTTTCCGTCAGGGTGGTTTTTGACATAAATTTACAAGCGAAAAAGTTTTTCTTTGAAACAAGATAAAAGTATGCAGACGAAAGACAAAGAAAGACTGTGCAAAGTGCAAAATACGATTTTGCGTGCGATAATCGTGATAACGATGTTGTGCGCGTTATGTGCTTTAATTAGCAACATAACAATTCTAAAAATCGAGAAAAACGAGAATACAAAACCGTCAATTCTATCGCAAAATGATACGGATTGCGATTTTCCGAACAATTTGAAAATTTGTGCCGTCGGTGATAAGGCGTATGTGAAAATAGGCGGAAGACCTATCGGCATAAGCATAGGCACAGGCGGTCTGATTGTCGTTGAAAAGAGTTCGGTTTCGACAAAATCAGGCGAAATTTCACCGTGTAAAGACGTCGATATACAAAAAGGCGACGTTGTGACCAAAGTAAACGGCGAGAGCGTTGACAGTATATATAAACTTAAAAACATTCTCAAAAACTCTAAAAACGGAAAGTTTGTTTTGGCTGTTGAAAGAAACGACGGTGTTAAAAACTTGCTTGTGCAGGGTGTAAAATCAAAGACGGACGGAGAATATAAGTTGGGATTGTTGCTAAAAGAAGACGTTGGCGGTTTGGGAACGCTGACGTTTGTCACCAAGGACGGCAATTTTGCGGCTCTTGGACATCACATTCAGGACGGTGACAGCAATTTGTCATACAGTCTAGACCAAGGCGACATTTTCAATGCTGAAGTTACCGGTGTCATCAAAGGCGAACGCGGCAAGGCGGGCGGTTTGGTTGCAGACGTTAACAGACTCTCGAAAAGCATAGGCGAAATTCAGGCAAACACCGATATAGGCCTATACGGCAAATACAATTCGGAATATGACGGAGATTTGTACAGAATTGCGCTTAAAGGCGAAGCAAAGGTCGGAAAAGCACAGGTTTTGACCACAGTAGACGGTACTACACCTAAATTTTACGATATCGATATTGTGAAAGTCGTATCTCAAAGCGAAGCGAGCGAAAAGGGCATGGTTATCAACGTCAGAGACAAAGAACTTCTCGACAAAACGGGCGGCATCGTTCAGGGAATGAGCGGCAGTCCTATCGTGC
>CALGEU010000342.1 GCA_937881285.1 uncultured Clostridia bacterium
AAGCGTACACTTTTCACGGACAGGGCAGGCTCAAACGCAATGCGTATTTCGACCCTGTGTTCGTCGGAAAACGCCTTGAAATGCTCGGAGAAATCGCAAGCGAATACGGCGTGAAACTTTGCCTTGAAAACGTGCACTGGGCGGTGTTCAACACTCCCGAATTTTACGAAAAGGCAAGAGATTACGCGCCGAACGTGGGCACTGTTCTTGACATAAAACAGGCGTGGCAGTCGGGTTATGATTGGAGAGAATATATAAACGTGATGGGTTCTCACCTTTCAAACGTGCATCTTTCCGACGTGAAAGACGGCGAAATAAAGATGGTCGGGAAAGGCGATTTTCCGTTCAGAGAACTTGTGGCAAGGCTCAAAGACGTGGGATACGACGGCCCGCTGATGATTGAGCAATACGCAAAAAATTACGACTCGTACGACGAAGTAAAAGAGTCGGTTGAATACTTGAAAAACATTTTGGAGGCATAAATAAAATGCAAATCAAATTTGACTTTAACAATATGATGGAATCGTCTATCGGCGAAAAAGGCATAAGCGAAAAGGACATACAGGCGGTCAGCGAAAAGGCGGCTGACAGTTACGCTTATTTCGAGAAAAATCGCGGCACCGGCTGGATGGGCTGGGCGGAACTTCCGTACAATCAGGAAGAAATCGTGCGCGATATAATCTACACGGCGGCGGATGTGAGAGCGCATTACGACAATTTCGTGGTGCTCGGCATCGGCGGCAGCGCACTCGGTCCGATGGCTGTTTTCAACGCGCTTTGCCATTTCAGATACAACGATCTCGATCAAAAGAAACGCGGAGTCAAATTTTTCGTGGAAGACAACGTCGATCCCGAGCGTATGCTTGCGCTTCTTGACGTCATCGACGTTGAAAAAACGATGTTCAACGTCATCACCAAGAGCGGCGCGACGTCCGAGACGATGAGCCAGTATCTCATCATCACCGACATTCTCAAAAAGAGATGCGGAAAAGACTGGGCAAAACACATCATCGCAACCACGTCCGAAAGCAAGGGCAACCTTATTAAACTCGCAAAGAAAGAAGGCTTCAAGACCTATTATATCCCCGACGGAGTGGGCGGTCGTTTCAGCGAACTTTGCCCCGTCGGTCTTTTGCCGGCGGCGGTGCTCGGAATAGACATTATCGGACTTTTGCGCGGCGCGGCGGAAATGGACAAAGCGTGCAATTCTTCCGACCCGTACAAGAACCCCGCGCTTATGGCGGCAACCTTGCAATATATCGCAATGGAGCAAAAAGGCATAAACGTATCCGTTATGATGCCGTATGCAGACAGTCTCAAACTTATGGCGGACTGGTATTGCCAACTTTGGGGCGAAAGTCTCGGCAAAGCGGTCGATTTTGACGGCAACGTCGTTCACAAAGGACAAACTCCCGTCAAGTCTCTCGGCGTAACCGACCAACACTCCCAGGTGCAACTTTACACCGAAGGTCCATTCGACAAAGTCGTGACGTTCATTGCGGTGAAGAAGTATCGCGGAGACGTCGTGATTGCAAACGGTGCGGAAGAATTCCCCGACGTGAACTTCCTTTGCGGACACACTATGGGCGAACTTATCAACACCGAAAGAGAAGCGACCGAATACGCGCTTACACGCTCCAAACACATGAACCGCACGATAGTGCTTGACGAAGTCAACGCAAACACCGTCGGACAACTTCTCATGCTCTTCCAACTCGAAACCGCATATTGCGGAAAGATGCTCAACATCGACACGTTCAATCAACCGGGCGTAGAAGAAGGAAAGAACGCAACTTACGCAATGTTTGACAGAGCGGGTTACGAGCAAAAGAAAGCGGAACTCGAAGCCGCTCCCAAGAAATCCGCAAAATATATCATCGGCTGATTATGATAAAACTCGACGGCGTATCGAAACAATATCTATACGGCGCAAGAGTGCTTTTCGGCGTTGATCTCGAAGTAAAAAACGGAGAGATAATCGCCGTTCTCGGCGACGAGCAAAGCGGAAAAACCACTTTGCTCAAAGTCGTTGCGGGCGTGACGGATTGCGAAGGGCAAGTGCTCGTCGACGGCGCGCCTATTTCAAAGAAGCCCGACGACGTGATTATGGTCTTTGACGACCTTGCGATTTTCGATAACCGTTCGTGCTACTATAACCTTGCGTATCCTTTGAAAATACGCGGACTCGACAAGGCTGCAATAGACGAAAAAGTCAAGGAATGTGCAAAAAGAGTGGGAATAACCGCAATTTTGTACGAACGCGCGGGCAAGGCGTCGCTTATAGACAGAAAACGTCTTGCGCTTGCAAGGCTGTTTTTGAGAGATTGCAAAGCCATACTCGTTGACGATATAACGCGTGGTCTAGACAAGGAAGAAGCCGCAACGCTTTGGAGCGAAGTCGCACCCATTCTCGTTGAAAAAGCGAGAGAAGGCAAGAGCGTGATTTTTGCCACGAGAGATAAGGACGAAGCGTTGTCGATTGCAGACAGAATAGTCGTTTTGCATTACCGCGAAGTCAAGCAAATCGACACTTACGAAGACATAATGCAAAATCCGTCAAACGTATGGGCGGCGCAGGCGTTCGATGAAGATTATCACTTTGAAAAAGCGACGCTTGACGTAAAAAACGGTGCGCTCGTTTGCAAAACGTGCGACGGCTACTCGATAGACGTCACGCATCTTGACGGAAAAATTGCGGACGAATATATCGGCAAAACCGTTCTTGCAGGGTGGAGAAGCGATTGCTACGACGTCGGCGGCGAGAGAAAAATCGCAGTCGATTACTCACTGAAACGCCAAGACGGGTATATTCTCGTATGCGGCGATACGCGAGTGAAGAGCAAAGAAAAATCGAACGAAGTCGGCACTTTGCCTTTGGCAAATGCGGCAAGACTTTTTGACGATACCAACGAAAACGGCATAGTGAAGGGCAATTTATGATAATTCTCGGCATTGACCCCGGTCTTGCGACTATGGGTTACGGCGTTATAAACTCCGTGAAAGGAAACTACTCCGTGATAGATTACGGAGTGGTCACCACGCCCAAAGAATGCACTTTGCCCGAAAGATTGATGCAACTCGAAGACGGCGTTGTGGAACTTATCGACACTTATAAGCCCGACAATATCTCAATCGAAGAGTTGTTCTTTTCAAAAAACGTCACCACGGGCATACCCGTTGCGGAAGCAAGGGGAGTCATATTGCTCACGGCGGTGAAGAAACTAGGCTCGGAAGTGTACGAGTACACGCCGAATCAGATAAAACAGGCGGTGACGGGCTACGGCGGAGCGGACAAAATCCAGATGCAACATATGGTTCAGGCTCTGTTGCACTTAAAGAGCGTTCCGCGCCCCGACGATGCGGCTGACGCGCTTGCGGTTGCGATATGCCACGCATGCACCAGCCGTATGCTCAACAATTTCCGCGTGTTGTAAAGACAAAAATAGCAAGATAAAATCAAATCAGGAGCAGACATGTACAACTACATTCAAGGCAAAATCGTAGACAAGACACTCACCGCAATCGTCGTTGACAACAACGGCATAGGTTATGAAATCGGCGTGAGCGGCAACACGCTTATGGACGTCGATATGGGCGAAATCGTCAAGATTTACACCTATCTTTACGTAAGAGAAGACGAGATGTCCCTTTACGGCTTTTCACGTCTTGAAGAGAAAAAACTGTTCATGCGTCTTATCGACATAAGCGGCATCGGTCCGAAACTTGCAATGCAGATTCTCGGCGGATACGACCTTAAAACGCTCACCGTCGCAATCGCAAGCGGAGACTCAAAGACGCTTTGCAAGATAAAAGGGCTCGGCAAAAAGACTGCTGAACTTATCATACTCAGTCTTCGCGAACAGGTTGCCGACGACATCACTTTGTTCAACGACCATCAGGACGCAACCACGGGCGACGACATTGCCGACGCCGTGTTCGCACTCGAAAGTCT
>CALGEU010000343.1 GCA_937881285.1 uncultured Clostridia bacterium
AAAACTAATTTTCTTTGTTCGGTTTTTGCCAAAGATTGTTGCGCTCGGGGTGGTATATTGCACCGAGTATGCGCTGTTTTGCAAACGGAACGTCTTTGCAAATGGTCTTGATAAGATTTTTCATATATTCGCGCTGTGAGTGGTGGTTCATAGGGCAAGGATTGTTTACGATGGGCAAATCAAGTCGCTTTACGGCACTTTTTATGTCGTATTCTTCGAGATAAATAAATGGACGAATGAGCGTGACGTCAGAGCGTTCCATGTGTGCGGTCGGCGGAAAGCAAGAAAACCTGCCTTCGTAAAGCAATGACAGCAACATAGTTTCCGCAACGTCGTCTGCGTTGTGACCGAGCGCAAGTTTTCCGCCACCGAGTTTCGAGATTTCGTCGTTGAGTGCGCCGCGACGCATCTTTGCGCACAGCGAACACGGATTTGACTCTTTACGTGCTTCGAATATGATTTCCGCAATATCGGTTTTGACGAGATGGTGCGGAACGTCCAGATTTTTGCAATGCGCAATAAGGGCTTCGAGTTCTTCTTGTTTTGTGTCTTTCAAGCCCATATCTATGGTGATTGCTTCAAGAGTGAATTTTTGCGGCGAAAAACGGCGGTAGACGGCAAGAGCGGTGAGCAACAACGTGCTGTCTTTTCCGCCCGAAAGTCCGACAAAAACTCTGTCCCCGTCTTGAATCATGTCGTAGTCTATGATTGCGCGTCTCATTGCGCTGAGAATTTTTTGCATAAAACGCTCCCGATATGGCATATTATTGTGACAAAATTATAAATAAATCGCACGGGATTTGCAAGCGTATCCGCCAAATCGCCTTGACATAAATCTCGCCGTCACTTATACTTTGTATGGAAGCGAAGTCTATATGATACAAGACCTTATCAATCAAATCAGCAATGCAATAGGCAATCCCTATTTGACGCTCTACGTGATTTCGATTATCCCGATAGTCGAATTGCGCGGGGCTATTTTGACGATGCCGTATATGTTCGACACGATAGGTGAAATGATGCTCGGAATGCTTTGCTGCATAGCAGGCTCGACCACGGTCATACTGCCGCTTATTTTAATAACAAGACCGCTACTTCGCAAGCTTCGCCGTTCGAAATGGTTTTCAAAAATCGCAAAAAACATGGAAGCAAACATACAGGACAGGGCAGAAAGTGCCTATAATGCCGAAGAAATTGCGAAAAAAGAAGAGAA
>CALGEU010000344.1 GCA_937881285.1 uncultured Clostridia bacterium
TTTCGGATAAGGCTTCGCCTTCCGCAATTATTCATTGTTAATTATTCATTATTCATTAAAAAAGCACGCTACTGCGTGCTTTTTTTCTATTCGTCGCTTCCGCCTGTAAGGCCTATGAGATTCTTTTCTTGATTCCATTCTTTTTGAGTGGTTATCTTGATATTTCCGTCCTTGTCCACCGAGGCCACGATGTTGCCGTTGTTGTCCGTGCGATAGACGTTGATATTGTGTGCTTTGAGTCGGTCGAGCGTATCCTGTCTCGGGTGGTTGAACGTATTGCCTGCTGCATTGCAACTTATAAGCGCGTATTCAAACGTATACGCATCCAAAAACTCGTTTGACGTGGACGTTGCACTGCCGTGATGTCCCACTTTCAGCACGTCGCAATCTATTTTGCCAGTGCGCTTCACCACAAGTGGCTCATTGATCTTGTTGCTATCGCCCGTCAGCATGATTTTTCTGTCGTTGTATTCAAGGATACCTATCGGAGAGATTGCATTTTTGCGCTCTGCGGTGTTGAGACCGTAGTCGTCGTAATACTCTTGCGTGGGGCAATAGAACACAAGACGATAGGTTGTTTCTTCAATGATTATGCTGTTTGTCTTCTCGTCAGGGTCAACGTTGAGCACGATTTCGCAATTCGGCTCTGTGAGTGCGGCAATGAAAAACTCTGCATAGGTTATCGAATCTATGGTGTCCTTATCGGTAAATCTCGACGTGTCGAGTTCATCGATTTGTTCTTGCAATTTTGCCTTGTTTGTAGAAGACGTTCCCGGCGTTGCAAGCACGTTGGGCATAAACAGTTTTTCCACCTGATAGCGTTCGAGCAATTCGTCCATAAAATACACGTGGTCGCTGTCGCAGTGCGTGAGCATGAGATACTCCACCGTATCGTCGGTGATGTATGCGTCGAGATAGTCGAACGTCTTTTGCTCGTATTCTCCGCTATCGTTGTAGTTTGCGCAGTCAATCACCATATCTTTGCCGTCGGGAAGTTGCACGTATATGCAATCCCCCTGCCCTACGTCAAGCATGTGCACCAAAAGTTCACCGTCTCCGCGCACGAGCGGCGTAAACTTGTTTCCGCCGTCCTTGTCTTTGTCGAATATGGATACGATTTGTTGCCATGTATCTGGGAACGCAAAGTACAATATCGCCCAACTTATTGCGACGACAAGCACGATTGCGACGATTGTGATAATCACCGCTTTCGGATTTTTCTTGTACGCCTTTTTCACCGCTTTTTCAACGGTGGATGTTTGCGATTGTTTTGACTTTGACGACTTGGTCGAATTGGATTTTGTTGATTTTGAAGATTTCTTGTCTGCCATACTGACATTATATAAAAGAAGCA
>CALGEU010000345.1 GCA_937881285.1 uncultured Clostridia bacterium
TCAATCGGATTTACGTCGTCTTTTTCGCTTTCTGCGACGACTTCGTCGATAAATTGCTTTTTGAGTTTCTTCTTATCGGTCTTGTATCTAACCTTGAAATAGTCTTGTTGATTCATATCGTCCCCCGATATCAACTTGTGTTTTTGAAATATTTTTTTTTGCAACGCATATCGGCGGTTTATCGGTGCAAAACGCATCGATAAACCGCTCGTTGCTTGATTTCGTTAAAAATATCTTCTCTTATTTGCCTGCATAGACCTTTTTAAGTCTTGCAAATCTGGGAAGTCCGTTTTCAAGTGGCGCTTTTGCGTCGCCCTGAATGAGCGGAAGCGCGTATTTGACGAATTCGTCGCTGACGTAAGTTCCGTCGTTGGTTATCCACTCTGCCGGCACTTTCTTTTCGGTGTTTGCGGCAAGTTCGAGCGGCATAAGCACGTTTTCGCAATGATAGTTTCCGTTCTCGTCGATTACGCGTTTGAATATGACCATCTTGTCTGTTTCGCCTTCGCACGCGCTCTTGACTGCGAACGCACCTGCGTTGAACGCTTCTTCAACGTCCGTCTCGCTTGCAAGGTGCGCACCGCATCTTTGCATAAGGCTGAGTTCGATGCCGCGAGTCTTGAAGCCCGTTTTTTGTTTGATGAGATTTGCAAGGATAGATGCGACGCCGCCGAGTTGAGCGTGACCGAAACTGTCTCTTGCCGCTTGTGCGCCAAGGCTTTCGCAGATGAGCGTGCCGTTCTTGTCGTGAATACCTTCGGACACGACCGCTATGCACTTGTTGCCGTTCTTTGCGCACACCGCTTTGACGTCTTCGACAAATTTGTCAACGTCGAAATCGGTTTCGGGAAGATAAATAAGGTCTGCGCCGAGTCCGTTGACTCCCGCAAGAGCCGCCGCCGCAGTGAGCCAGCCTGCGTGTCTGCCCATTGCTTCTATGACGCACACCATAGGCGTGTCGTACACTTTTGCGTCAAGGTTGACTTCCATAACGGTGGTTGCGATGTATTTTGCCGCGCTTGCGTATCCGGGGCAATGGTCAGTGCCGAACAAGTCGTTGTCGATTGTTTTGGGAACGCCCACGACGTTGCACTCATAACCAACCGATTGCAGATATTTGCTTATCTTGTTGCAGGTGTCCATGCTGTCGTTGCCGCCGTTGTAGAAGAAATAACGCACGTCGTATTTCTTGAACACTTCGAGTATACGCTTATAATCGGTGTCGTCCACGTCTGCGTCTTTAAGTTTGTATCTGACAGAGCCGAGTGCCGAAGACGGCGTATATTTGAGAAGTTCGAGTTCTTTCGGGTCTTCCTTGCTCATATCGAAGAATTTTTCGTTGAGAAGTCCGACGATGCCGTGTTCGAGACCGTAAACCGCCGTGATGTTGCCTTGTTTGAGTGCTTCGGTGAAAACGCCTGCCGCACTGCTGTTGATGACTGACGTAGGTCCGCCGCTTTGACCGAACATGCATGCGCCTTTCAAATTTTTCATAGTATCTCCTTTTGTCTATATTGACAATTTAAGTTCGTATTTTTTTCGTGCGGAATATCCGCCGATTGTTCACGTTTTATTTGCCGATTATTTGCTGATAATCTGTGCAAGTTCGTAGAGTTTTTGGTCAAAACCTTTCTTGCAGGCAAGTGCTTCCAGAACAGTCGTATCGAAGATTTCGCCGCCCTTTATGCCGATAACTCT
>CALGEU010000346.1 GCA_937881285.1 uncultured Clostridia bacterium
CATTTTTCACCTTCTTATGTTTTTTAGTTGTTGTGTACGCTTTTGATTGTTTCTTCGACGGTCTCATAATTTTTGAGATAATCGCAAGAAAAATCAAAAGAGCAATTATACCGAAGAAAACGGCTGTTATAGTCACAAACAAAGTGCTGTTCTTATCAAACCATTCACCAAGTTTCTTAATAAAAACAGAAAGTAGACTTGCAAACGCTTCGGTTGTATCTCTTGTCGCAACGCCAAGTCGAGAAATGTTATCTTGCATATCCTTTGCGCCATTGTGAGCGATAAAAGATTCCAAGATACCCGAATCAACGTAAAACGAATAATGATACGCTTCATATCCTGCAAATACACCGACACCGACATTCCAAACTTGTGAAAGGAAGTTATAATGATATTCATTTAGCAATTTTGCATAACTTGCCTGCGAAAGTGTGCCCAAATTGCAAACAGAATCAACAGTGCCTTGATAATTCGCCTTTGAAGCGTCGAACACTTCAAAGAATAACTGCGAAAACGAATATGTCTTCGGAAGCGCAACATAACCGAAATATCCATACACTTCGTGTTCTTTCAAACCTTCGAGTTCGGGGAAGTTGTATTTTAACCTATTGAAAAAATACTCATATCCGTCGTCACCAGTTGGAAGAATTCCGTCTCTAACCAAAGGTTCATAAAAATCCTTGAACGAAAGATTACAGTCCAAAAACAAATCCTGACTATTTCCGTCCGCTGTTTTTGCAGATAACCATACGGATTTATAGTAATAAGCACGATATATGTCTTCATCGGCATCATACTTAAAATAATCGCAAGAAGATTGCATAACAGCCATAGTGTCAAGCCCCAAAGCATTTTTTACGTCGGCAACACGAATTTCGTTTTCAGCAACGGGAACATCGACATAAGCACGCGCCGTAGTGGCAAACGGAGTCGTTCCGATACGCTTCAAATACAAAATTTGAACCTTTTGAGTTGCATAATTAAAAACGATATTTTCCGCTTCTTCCTTTTTATCTCCCAAAGAATCCAATGTTTCGCTCATTGAAATATTTTTCAGAACGTCGTACACGGAAACCACCGAAGAATCAAGCGTTTCATCAATGTAATTATTTCGTCCTTCCATAGCAAGATAAGACGAACTTCTCAAAAAATATCTAGTATACGGAGAAGACCCCGTAACCGCAATTTCCAAAGAATTTCCACCATTGATGAACAAGGATTTGCCAACACCTTTGCGCAAGCCAACAAGTTCATAACCGTCATTGAGATATCCTACTCCGAAAGTAACAGGACTACCAGTTACATTATCGTCTTTGCCTTTAAGATATTGTTTAACGCCGACCGTGACGTCACTATATTGAAAACGTTTGAAATAAATACCTTCTTCTTGTACTTCACCAGAACAAACGTGATAAATCACAACGTCTGCAATCGCATTTGCGGTCATCGAATCGTTTGAACATTCATAAATCACAAAAGATTGCGATGAAATAAAAATTTTATCTTTTTCATATTCAGGCTTAATCAAATTCAATTTGAAAACCAAAGTATTCAAATTGTCTTTAAGAACACTTGCCCCATTTTCAAAGGAAAAAATTTCGCCACTTTTGTCATATTTAATATCACGATTCGTAACCGCATATTCACGATAATAAGACGTTGTATCCAACGACGAATAATCTATGTAATACTCGTTGTTTTCAATGACCGTGTCGATGTTTTGCGCCGCATTAGCAACATTATTAGGCAACGACAAAAAGAGTACGCATAATGCAATACTCGCTATGATAACAATCCATACAACAGAAAATCTTCTCAAAGTTTTCATTAGAACACAATCTCCGTTTTATCAAGTTCAATGCTTTTGACGTTTGACAGAAGCCTGAATCCGACTGCAATCGAACTATCGCTTTTAGACTTTACAGTCAATAGGAACAAATCTTTGTCGTCGTCAATATCGTTCTCGTCAAAGTGAATATCACTTCCGGGATAGCACAAATTCAAAAGACCTTGAATCGAATTTGACTTTGGCGTTATGGTAAATCCGCTTTTAGTCGGGACGATGTCAAAACATTTGTCAATGTCAATCTTCCACTGCGAAAACAGATACGATTGATAATCTACATAGAACTTGAAATTGTTGTCCTTTGAAGGCTGAATCCCATAGGAATAAACCATATCTTCGGCAGCCACATTTGACGGAAAAAGCACTTCAACAGAAAGTGGCTCGTCGATTGTCACGATATATCCGTTTGTATCGGAAGATGTAACATCTCCATTCACAGACAAACTAAAAGACGAAACGACGACATTATTCTTTCGATTGACAATAATGCCGATTATCGCCGTCAATATCATAAAAACAAGTACAACGACGATTATCACCTTAATTTTTGAAGAAAATCGTTTTGTCATATTTCACCTTTTAGAAATTCAAAGTACTATCGGCAAAAGCAAGACTTGAAATATTCAAACTTTCAAATTGTGCCGAACCTTTGTCGATATACTTCGTTGCCGTTTTCGTTTGACCAAGCAAAGAATCCGTCCATGTTGCCGTTATGACGATAACATGCCCCGAATACGCTTCAAGACGTTTTTTCGCAAGAGCGTTGAATGTTTCAATCAATGTGACAGACTTTTCCTTATTTGCACGATTAGGTGCTAATCCAAGTTCAATACAGAATTGCACACCAGTTGAAAACGTAGAATAATTGCCATTCCCACCATTCAAATTATCATAAGTGGGGAAAGCCGTATTGAGAGCAAAAACGTCGTTTACTTTCAAATCTGTTGTTTGAAGATAAAACTTTCCGTCATTATTCTGAAAAGTCATCGCAGATACAAAATCATCTGCAAAACGAACAGAATAAGACACGTCGCCACTGCTCACAGTTCCCAAAGAAAACACGCCGTCGAAATCAAAATAATACAACGAAGAATTGTCGCTAAAATTGATTTTTGAAACAGATTCGTTATCGTTAGTAACTGAAACCGTAAAGTTTTCAAAACGCTTAACATATTCGAGTTTACATATCGCATACACATTCGTCTTGACGCGAGATTGCACGCGAAGAATAATCGTTTCGCCAAACGGTTGCGTGCAAGACACAACAGCCGTCAACGAACCGTCCGTTAATGGCGTAACCGTCATATAATCACCGACGTTTTTTCCGTTTGCAAAATCGCTGTCGGCAGACTGCCATGCAAGCGACCAATCGACGAGTGAATTGTTATTGATTGTAGGTGATACAACAGCAGTGATTGTTTTTGACAACGAATCGTCACTTGCCGACACCGCTTCGCCTACGCTCAAAGAAATAACTTCCGTTTCGCTTTTTGTATCCAACGGAATATCCGCTGGCAAATACTCATTGTTGTTATCACTGCAAAGGGCAAGAGCAACCATTAAACAAATGATTGAAATTGCACACAAAACCGATAAAACAACAATGAGATTTTTTCTTTTCGTATTTGCCATGTTCATTTCCTACCTTTCAATCAGAACGTGATATTTGAATTGTCGATAGTTACGTTTGATACGTCAAGACTTACAAAAGACGCAGTCGCCGAAATATCCTTAGTTTGACTGAAACTAAAATAATCAGTTTCGACAACACAAGAAAATCTCATGAAGGCTTGCTTACGACCATTTGTATTAAGTTTCTTCTTAAACTCAACCAAAAACTGTGGATATAAATCGATACGAGACATTGAACAAGTAATCCAACCAGCATCAAAACCATGTCCTTCAAAAGAATCAGGAAACTTATTAACATAAGATTCGGAGATATCATAAATCTTATCAGCGGTCTGGATTGTGCCTGCTCCGCTAACAAAAAAACGAACGTTTTGAACAACGGCAGGAAGATGTCCGTATGTAATAGTTGGCGTACCTACTTTTTTAGTCCCCAATTCATCATAAACAAGGGAACCTTCAAACGTATAAGTATGACCTTCATCATCAAAATCGATAGTTTCATTTTCTACGCCATCCTTAAAAATTTTGATGTCAAAAGATTTTATACGATTAGCATAATCGATTGTGGCGGTTGCTGAATAAGCGTTATCCGCAACGGCCATAACCTTAACAATAATCTGTTCACTAAAACCTTGCAAACAAGTCACTGTTGCTGTGTTCCCAAATGCTTCTTCCGTAACAAGCGTAACATAATCTGTAACCGTTTTTCCCTTCGCCCAAGCACTATTTGGATTTGCGAACGCAATGCTCCAAGAAAAATACTGCGAAGCACTTGACGGCGTTATAGAAGCGGTAAGCGTTTGAGAGACAGTGCCGTCATCTGCAACGGTAGAAGCAGTCGAAGAAAGTTGAACACAATTTTCTTCGGCTACGTCAAATATGTAAGGATTATCTTTTTGCTCGGGAAGAAGATTATCTCCGTTGGGTGATAAGCAAATCCCCAAAACTACGCCAAGGATTGCCCCGATGAGAAAAAGACCGCAAACAACGCTTGCGCTCACAATTTGTAAAATTCTTTTATTCGATAGTTTTTCTTTCATAGTATTTTCTCCGTTATAGATTTTTGCCGAGAGTGGAATCCGCTCTCGGCAAATGTTTACTTGCTTATGCT
>CALGEU010000347.1 GCA_937881285.1 uncultured Clostridia bacterium
ACAAATTGCATTATTATGTAAAAACGGTTTTTCAAGAAGCCGTTAAAACTCGGCGTTTCATTGACGAGAGTATGTGTAGGTATGTCGAGGCGGAAAATATTTGCTCTCAAATGCAACGCTGAGTTGCGTGACATATTTTTGGGTGCGCTATATAATGTGAAGCGTAAGGAGGCGCAGAATGATTGATTTCATTGCCGTCGGCAACAACATAGCGTCGAAACGCAAAGGACTGAATCTCACACAGGAAGAACTTGCAAACAGGCTCTTTGTGACAAGACAACTCGTGTCGAAATGGGAAAACGGCACGGGGGTCCCGTCTATCGACGATTTGTTGAATATGTCCGAGATATTCGGAACAACCATCGAAGAATTGTTGTGTCTTGACAGAAAGGTAAACGTCGATCCGGACGACGTGTTTGCAGGACACGAAAGGCTGTTCGTTGTCAAAAGCGTGATTGACGGCACGATGAAAATCGACGTTCCCGAAAACTTCTACAAGTTTTCGCAAGCGGAAAGGATGATGATTCTAAAAGCCGTTAAAGACGGAACTCTCAAGACGGATATGGAGAATCTCATGCCGAGACTTACGCCTGCCGAACAAAAATTTATGAGAACGGAGATAAAACAATGATACTCAAAAAAACGATACAAAACGAAAAAAACGTGTATGTGCCCATAACGTTTGAAGATGCAATTAAAGACCGTGACGAAAAGGACGATTTTATATTCATCGACAACGACGAAAAGAAAAACTTTGACGATATCGTCGCACAAATCGAAAAAGCCGAATCGCAAAAAACGGACGAGAACGATGAAAACAAAAACGTCAAAGACGAATCTGCAAGCACCGATGACGATAACTGCGATGACGCAGATACCGTATTGTCGTGGGACGCCGTTAAGAGCGCGCTCAAACAAGCAGGACAATTTGCAAAGAAAGGTATACACGTCGTAGACGCGTCGCTTGGCAATATCTTTTCGGGAATCGGTGGAGAAAAGAATAAAAAAGCAAACAAATTAGTGCAAATTCTCCCCTTCCTAGACGATGAAGACTTACACGAAATCGCCGAAGATATTTTAAGCGCCCCCGCAAAGTACGAAGGATTGAATTTGTCTTGCGTTATGCCTTTCCTTGACGAAAAGGATTGTGATGCACTGTTTCTGAAAATCGCACTCGACACCGACAAAAAATACGAACACTCGCTCGTTTCGCTTGCGCCTTTCGTGTCCGAAGAGTGCTTGTCAAAACTCTTGGATAAGTTTGTTTCGGGAGAACTGCAAGACGTTGATATGGACGAACTCTACCCTTTCCTTTCAAGCAAAGACGTGAAGAGATTGTTTAAATATATCGTATCGAAAAAGGACGAATAATAAAACTTCTTGCAAACACACATAAGTCTTTAACAAACGTAAATATGTAAAAACGGTTTTGCTGTCTGCGAAACCGTTTTTATCGTTGTCAGCACAATCAGGTGTTTTTGAATTGATTGTATATAGATAAAGTGCTGTTTTGGCGATTATTTAAGTATTTCGTATTTGACATGAACCATTCTATATCGAGTTTTGTATTCAATGTGATTTCGCTGTCCTGTTAATTACACACGGGGAAACGGGGGGAAAGTAAAACTACGACAATAGTACCTGTTAAAACTCGGCGCAGTTCATTGACGAGTGTATTGCGGTGCTTCGAAAAATTTA
>CALGEU010000348.1 GCA_937881285.1 uncultured Clostridia bacterium
CAAGGTTGAAAACACGCCGTCTTCCATGCGCGGTACGAAGTTTATCTTGACCGTGGTGTCGATTTTGAGCGTAAGCGAGAGAGAGCCGTCGTATGAAGGTTCGGTTTCTACGTCGTTTACGACGTAATTTTTAAGAGCGTAGCCTTCTTTTGCGGTTGCGGTTATCGTAACGTCGGTGTTTGGTGCAAACAGAACGCCGTCCGGATTTATCGTATACGTTCCCTTTTCAGTGTCTGCGGATACGTTGAGAAGAACGTCGTCGGACTGTACGAAAACGACGTTTATCGTCGTGTTGCCTTCGACGGTGAAGTTGTATCTGCCCGTGCTTGCGTCAAGTGTAAGCGGCGCGGAATTTGCGGTCACGCTTTCGACGACGTATTTGCTGCCGGGGGCAACCGAAACGTTGACGTACGCGCTTTCGCCTTTCTGATAGCCTTTTGCTTCTTTCGGGGCAGAGACGTTGACTTGCACTGACGGATTGTCCGTCAGATTGCTTGTTACGGTCACCGAATAATATTCAGGTTCGTCGCATGCACTCAGCCCCAACGCGAGAGCGAGAATAAGCACAAGCACGATAACTATTCCTTTGAGTCCTTTGTTCATATATAACTCCTTTTACGGCTTATATTTATTTTAAGATAAAAACAATCATAACATCGCGCGTGCGTTTTGTAAACTCAAACGAAGCAAAATTTTGAGTTTTAATCGAGAAAAAACGCGAAAGACGGATGTGTTATGAACAAATGAATAAAATACTGCACAATCCGCATAATTATGCAAGAATTTAATTGTTTATACAGCGTCGTGTAAATCCGGCGCTTCGAGATATTGATACACATGTGTGGAGAATCAACGGAACGTGTATTTTTTATTACTTTTTTAATGTTCCTTAAAAAATGAAAATTTTGTCAAAAGGACATTCGGCAAAAATTTAGATTGCCGAAAAACGTTATATACCGCAGTAGAAATACACGTTTAGAATATCGAAAACTATGGATTTTGGCGAAAAATGTTGATTTTTGCAAAATCGATATGGTTTTCCAAATTTTCTTACAAAAACCGCAAATAAAAATTTTTATGCAAAAAGTTGCGATTGCGACGAAGAAAATTGTTGCTTTTTCGGGTATCCTTTGATACAATTTATCCTTGTATTATATAAATGCGCATATATGCGTGGAGAATTTAATGGACAGAAGAACGACAAAAACTACACATTATTCACTTGTGGCGTTGATATGCGTCCTTATCGTCACGTTTGCTCTCGGAATGGGCGGAGTTGCTGCCGCGGGACAAAACTCGACGAACTCGGACGTCGTTTCCGGCTTTACGAAAGTCGGCAATTTCGACATGGAGACGCTGCGCCAACAATACTTCAGTCAAACGGCCGTTCAGGAGACGACCGCTTCATACAGCGGAAAACGCTGGGTTATAGTCGAACTCGAAGGCGATTCTCTTTTCACTTCCTACGAAAATAAGGGCTATGCTTACGGCGATTTTGCCACGTATTGCAACAGCGTCGAAGCGCAACTGCTCAAATCGGACATCGAAGCGTCGCATCGAGATTTTCTCGCAACGCTTGACGACAATCGTTTCGACTATTCTTACAAGTACTCCTACTCGACGCTCAACAACGGCGTTGCTCTCAAAGTCGACGCGGACACTTTCAACGAGATAAAGAAACTCGACGGCGTCAAGAGCGTTTACTATTCGGAGTCTTATTCCGTTCCGACGGTTGCGGTGAGTAACAACGCAAACGTGTATACGACGGGTATTTACGATTCTTCCGACCTTGACTATAAGGGCGAAGGTATGGTCGTTGCGATTCTCGACACAGGTCTCGATTATTCGCACGAAGCGTTTGCAACCATGCCGACGAATCCCGCATGGAGCAAGGAAGACGTCGCGGCAAAGATGGCGGCAAGCACCAGATTCAACGCGCAAGCCACCGTCGACGACGTGTATTACAACGCAAAAGTCCCTTACGCATACGACTATGCGGACGACGATTCCGACGTTTATCCGTCATACTCCACGCACGGCACTCACGTCGCGGGTATCGTCGCGGGTAAATCCGATTACGTCGTCAACAAAGAAACGGGCGAAACCTTCGTGGGCGTCGCTCCGGAAGCGCAACTCGTTATATGCAAAGTTTTCACCGACAATCTCGACAGCGATTCTTTGGGCGGTGCGGACACGATAGACATCATCGCGGCGGTCAGCGACTGCGTCGAACTCGGAGTTGACGTCATCAATATGAGTCTCGGCTCGAGCGCAGGCTTCTCCGACGAAAAGAGCGACGAACTCATCAACGAAGTTTACAACAGAGTAAGAGCGGCAGGCATCAGCCTTGTGGTTGCAGCGAGCAACGATTATTCTTCGGGCTTCGGCGGCGGCAACGGCACGAACCTTGCAAGCAACCCCGACAGCGGCACGGTCGGTTCTCCGTCCACTTACGGCGCTGCGCTTTCGGTTGCTTCCATCAACGGACAAAAGGCGACTTTCGTTCAGGCAAACGAAGATGAAAACCAAGTCGCGTTCATCACCGAGTCTTCGGACGCAAACGGCAACGAATACGACTTCGTGGACAGACTTTATACGATTGCGGGCAAGAACAAAGGCGAGACGCTCAACTACAAATACGTCGTCGTAGGCGGCGTGGGCAGAGCGACCAACTACACTGCAAAAATCAGAAGAGAACTTCAGGACAAAGCAGGTTATGACGGAACGATTGCTCTCATCAAGCGCGGTGACAATACGTTTGCCGAAAAAGTGCAGAACGCAATGGACAACGGCGCGGACGCAGTCATCATCTACAACAACTTGTCGGGCACGATAAGAATGTCTCTCGGCGACGTCAACGACCCCGTGCCGACCTGCTCGATTCCTATGGACGCAGGCAAAGTGTTCGTCGAAAAGGCGGATAAGGGCGTCGGTTCTATTCAAATCAATTCCGAATTCAAAGCCGGTCCGTTTATGTCCGACTTCTCGAGTTGGGGCCCGACTCCCGACTTGCAACTTAAGCCCGAAATCACCGCTCACGGCGGAGAAATCACCAGTGCGGTTCCGGGCGGATACGACGTGTACAGCGGCACGAGTATGGCTGCTCCGAACATGTCGGGTGCGGTTGCTCTTTTAAGACAATATCTCAAAACCGCAAATCCCACACTCACGGGCGTTGAACTCAACGCAAGAGTAAACCAAGTGCTTATGAGCACCGCGACGATTGCTCTCAACGACGAAGGCAATCCGTATTCTCCGAGAAAGCAGGGTGCGGGACTTGCAGGCATTGCGGACGCTATAAACGCGGAAAGTTTCATCACGGTCAAGGATAAGGACGGCAACGTTCGCGACAAGACCAAAATCGAACTTTACGACGACAAAACGAAGACAGGTATTTACGAATTCGAATTTACCATAAACAACATCTCGGGCAGAGTGGAAGAGTACGACCCCACCGTGTACGTGATGACCGAAACTCTTGCGTCGGACAACAAGACGGTTGCTGAAAAGGCGCACATGCTTTCCGACAGCACTATCGAGTATTTCGTGGACGGTGCACGCCATACGGGACACATCAACGTCGGCGCAAACATGACCACCACCGTCAAAGTGAGAATAACACTTTCTCAAGCGGCGAGAGAGTATCTCGACAAGAGTTTTGAAAACGGTATGTACGTTGAAGGTTTCGTATCTTTGAAAGGCGTGAACGAAACGAAGGTTACGATAGGCTTGCCGTATCTCGCATTCTACGGCGATTGGACTGCCGCTCCGCTTTTCGACTACAGCACGTATGAACTTGCCGAAAGTCAGAAAGACACCAACGTACCTGCGGAAGACAAACTCGTCGCGAGCGCTGCCGACACGAAAATCATCGGTATGTACTTCGACGACAAATACATTCTCCAACTCGGCGCATATCTGTACGAGATGGAAGACAGCGACGTGAAAATTTATCCCGAAAAGGAAAAAGCGGCTGTCTCTATGTTTGACAACAAGGGACAAAGAACCATCTATGAAGTGTATATGGTTTACGCAGGACTCCTTCGCGGCGCGGCGTATATGAACGTCGAAATCAAAGACGCGGCAACGGGACAGGTTATCTACACCGAAAGACAGGAAAACATCAGCAAGTCTTATGCGGCAGGCGGCTCGAACAGGGCGGCGGCAATAACGCTCGAAATCAAACCATCCGAGTGGAACTTGCTCAACAACGGCACTTATTACGTCTCGCTGAAAGGCGAACTCGATTATCCGGGCGGAGAGAATCCGAAACGCAATTCGTTCGACTTCCAGTTCACCGTGGACTACGAAGCGCCGCAAATGCTCGACTATCGTATTAGATATGAATCTTATACGGAGAATAAGAAAATTAAATACCGTATTTATATGGACGTGGACGTCATCGACAACCAATTCGTTCAGGACGTTATGCCTTGCTACGTGAAGACGGAGAAAGGACAAAACACGCTCACGCTTCTGACCGAGCACCCGATTCCCGTTTACGGCGGACAAGGTCAAAAGAGCACGGTGTCTTTCGACATCACGGACATTTACGAAGACTATATCAAGACCGGCAAGATGTATATCGCGGTTGAAGACTACGCAATGAACCAGGCAACGTACGTCATCAACGCAAAAGCAGGTCTCGATTATCCCGAATCGGTGACTATCGGCGACCCCGACGGCAGACTTGTCGACACGGAAGCAGAAAGCGAATATCCGATTTACGAACTCGAAATCAAGCAAAACGAATTGTTCTCACCGACGATTACGACTCTTCCCGACGCGTCTATGTCGCAAACACTTTCATGGTACGTGGCAAAGGGCAGCAGCGTGGTTGCGGTCAACAACGAAGAAATCTTCGGCTTGGCACAAGGCAAGGCTACGATTTATCTCAAAGACGGTGAAGACGACGACAGCGTCACCTACGCAAGAGTGGACGTCATCGTCACGGAAGAAAGACTTGCAGAACCCGTTGCGGACAAAATCGTGTTTCCGACGGTGCTCAACGGCAGCGGATATGCGGTGAACGCCGACAAAGAAGACCTTGACCTTAACCCGGGACAGACGTTGCAAATCGTTGCAAGCATGTCTCCGTGGTATATACAGAACGTTGAATTCACGTGGTCTTCGACAAACCCGGCAGTCGTCGAAATAGACAATCTCGGCAACGTGACGGCAAAAGCGAAAGGCACTGCGTATATCGAAGCGAAAGCAAGCGGAACGCGCCTTAGCAAGAAACTCAAAATCGTTGTCGGCGACTATTACAGAATTCTCAACTACACGTTGTACGACTATTACGGCGGAGAAGAGTGCGTGATACCCGAAGACAAAAACGTTATGTATATCGACGAAGAATGCTTCTGGTACAATACCAATCTTAAGAGAGTCGTGCTTCCGTCAACGCTTACGGAAATTCCGAAGACGGCGTTCAAGGGCTGCACTAATCTCGAAGAAGTTGTCATTCCGAGCCAGTGCATAGTCATCGGCGAAAGCGCGTTCGAAGGTTGCACGAAACTTAAAACGGTCAAGTTCGGAATGTTTACGGACAGAGACCACAACGTGTCGGACACCTATCACGGAGCGATAACTTTGGGACGCAACGCGTTTGCGAAATGCACTTCGCTCACGACGATAGAAAATCCGCAACGTATCACCACGGCGGGCGACGGAGCGTTCTCCGGATGCACGGCACTTGAAAGCATTGACATTTCCGAACTCAGAGTGACGGGCAGCGACGTGTTTGCAACCTGCACGAAACTTGCAGACGTCACGACGTCAAAGTATACGAATATCGGAACGAATATGTTTGCAGGTTGCACCGCGCTCAAGAACTTCGTCTTCAAAGGCTCTTATCTCAAAGAAGGCGCGTTCAACGGTTGCTCGGGACTTACGAGTTTCACGTTTGAACCCGAAGACGAATTCCTTGGCATCGGCAACTATGCTCTTGCAGGCGTGAAGATTCAAAAAATCACTCTTCCCGACGGAACTTATTCGATAGGCGAAAGCGCGTTTGAAGGTTGCTCGAATCTCAGAGAAGTGGTTCTTAGCGCAAACACGACGCTTATCGGCGGAAAATCCACTCCGTTTGCGAACTGCGAGAAATTCGGTAAGTTCTCCATAAACGGAGACAATGCAAATTACAGCGTCGGAGACGGCTCGACCGTGAAAGACACAGGCGTACTTTACAACAAAAACAAGACGCAAATCGTCAGCGTTCCGACGGCAAAGACGGAGTTTGAATTGCTCCCGAGCGTCGTCAGCATAGCGGACGGAGCGTTTGCAGGCTGCAAGGCAATCACGACGCTTGACCTTTCGGGCGTTTCAGAAATCGGCAAATACGCGTTTGCCGGCAGTACGGTCAAATCGGTGACGTTCGGCAGCATCAACGCACTTCCCGAAGGCGTGTTTGCAAACTGCACGAAACTCACCGACGTCAACGGAGTCGGCGGAGTGCTTTCGGTGGGCGCGTATGCGTTCAAGGGCACGACGGCTTTGAGAAGCGTAACTCTTGCAAGCGCGACTTCGATAGGCGATTACGCATTCCAGAATAGCGGAGTGACGGAAGTCATCGCAACAAACGTCGAGAGCATAGGAAACAATGCGTTTGCATCTTCCAAAATCACGGCGGCGAACTTTGAAAAAGCAACTTTGATCGGCGACAGAGCGTTTGCGGTGTGCAACAATCTCACGAGCGCGAAATTCGGCGGCGTGAGCAAGATGGGCAAAGAAGTCTTCGTTTCGTCCTTGGCACTCACAAACGTAACGTTTGGTCAAGGCACGAAGGTTGTCGGCGCATACGCGTTCTATTCTTCGAGCGCGCGCGAAAACCTTATAAACGTCGTTCTCCCCGACGGAATCGAAAACATCGGCGAGTTTGCGTTCTACAACTGCACGGGACTTTCGACGGTCAACGTCACGGGAGCAAAGACGATAGGCAACTATGCGTTCTACAACTGCTCGTCTCTTGCAAACGCAACGCTCGGTACGGTGGAAACGATCGGCAAGGGCGCGTTTGCCAATACGGCACTTACGAGCGCAGACCTTACGAGCGCGGTTGAAATAGACGCATACGCGTTTATGAGCACGCCGCTTGCAAGCGTCAACTTCGGAGCGGCGCAATTCATCGGCGATTACGCCTTTGCAAACACCGCTCTCACGACCGTTACGCTTCCTGCGACGTTCAACAAGGCGACTTACAGATACACCTGGACGATTTACGACGAAAAGGGCAGAGTGGAAAAGGTCAAGACGCGCAATATCCCGAGTTTCGGTGCAGGTGCGTTCTCGTCGATTCCGACTCTCACGGCAATAAACGTTGCGGGCGACGGCGAAATCGTGTCTATTGACGGCATTCTTTACGCAGTCAAACCCGACGGTTACGAATTGTTGCAATATCCTGCAGGCAAGAGCGGAAAATCGTTCAGAACCATAGACGGCACGGTGGCAATCGGCGACAGCGCGTTCGAAGGCGTTGAAGAACTCGAAAACATCGAACTCGTCTACACGGTCGGCACGATAGGCAGTTACGCATTCTATTCCAGTTCGGTGAAGAACTACACGTTCAACAGCGTGGAAGCACCGACATTGATTGCGAAATACGTCGATACCACGGGTATGAGTTCGAGCGACATCGTGTATTTGCTCTTTGCGCAAAGCACGACGAGCACGACTACGATAGGAAGCACGATATACTACGCAAACTTCCTTGATTACGTGTCGAAGCGCATTTACAGAGACTACTTCGACAAAGAATTCTACGATGCGCCCGACTTCAAGTTGACGATGACCATTCCCAAGAACGGAAAGGGTTACGATACGAACGTCTGGACGGAATTCTTCAGCACGATCAACAAGACGAGCACGATACTCCCCGACGAGACGACGCATGCGGCAATCGACGCAATCGACAACATCGAATCCGTTATGACGAACGATGAAATCGCGGCGGCAAGCAGCATCGACGCACTTCAAACGGTAGCAAAAGCGGCGCAAGACGCAAGAAAAGCGTACAACGCAATCAACGACAAGGAACAAATCGCACTCATCGGCGAACAGGAACAAAAACTTCTTGCGGCCGAAAAGGCGATAAGAGACGCAAAGGCAAGACTCGGTCAACCCGTTGCGCTCGTCGAAGTGAAGATCGCGACGATCCCCGACAAGATCAGATACGTTGAAGGCGAAGCGTTTGACCCGACGGGTATGGTCGTAAAAGCCATATTTGCAGACGACAGCGAAATCGTCGTCACGGACTATACGCTCGACAAGACGACGTTTGCTTTCGGAGACGAAAAAGTGGTCGTGACCTACGTTTACGACGGACAGACCTACAACGTAGATTTGCTCGTGAACGTCGAGCAAAGAACGACTCCCGTCAACCCTGACAATCCAAGCGACAACAAGGACGAAAAAGACAACAAGGCGACGATTATCGCTGTCAGCGTGGTCGTTCCCGTCGTTGTGATTGCAGGCGTCGTTGCGGCAGTGCTCATCGTTCTCAAAAAGAAGAAAGCGGCAACCAAAGCCGAAGAAAGCGACAAGAAAGAAGACTCGGACGAAAACTCCGACGAAGAATAACAAAAAACACTCACTCGTCCGTGCATCTGACGTGCGGACGAGCGAGAACAAATAAGGATATATATTATTATCCTAAAAACGAGTATAACAATGAAAACAAAAAGAAGTTTACTGTTGGTTTGCGCACTTGTTGTATTGACGCTTTGCGTCGTGCTTTCTGCGTGCAACACTTCGCAAGCCAAACCCAACTACGACTATCTCGTCACGTTCGACTACAACGTCGGCACGCTAGACGCAAACTGTCAGACGCAATATCTCGGCGTGAAGGCGAATTCGCTTGTCGGACTCAAACCCGGTTCGCGTGAAGATTTCAAGCAATACGAAGCGTCGGGATACTATCTCGAAGGCTGGTATCTTCCCGAAAAAGACGCCGACGGCAACGTTATCGTCGACGAAGAAACTCAAATGGTCAAACTTGCGACCAAATGGAATTTCGAAACGATGCGCGTCAACTCCGATATGACGTTGTACGCAAGATTGCTTCGCGTTCCCACTATGATTTTCGTTGACAGAGAGACAGGTGAAGAAGTCAAGAGAGAAACGGGAACTCCCGAATCCACGAAGGTCAGACCTTCAAGCGTCGTCGAGCCGACAAAGGACGGCTATACGCTTTACGAATACTACCAAAACGCGACGGGAGACGAAACGTTTGCATGGCCTTACGTTTTCGGAACGGAAGACGTGACCGTCTACGTTAAGTTTATCGAAGGAACGTGGTATATCGCAAAGACGGAAGATCAGTTCTCGGCAGGATTGAGTTCAAACGAAAACATTTATCTCGATTGCGATCTCGATTTCACAGACAAGACGTGGAGATATGCAGGCTTCAACGGCACGATAAACGGCAACGGACATACGATAAAGGGTATCACCGTTACGAGAAACTGCAATAAGTACACGCTCGGCGCAGGTATTTTCGGCACTCTCGGTGCAAAAGCGAACATTTACGACCTTGTCATAGAAGACGCCACCGTCAACTTCAACGTGAAACTCGACAACGGCGAATTCACAGGCGGATTCTTCGCATACGAAGCAAGAGAAGGCGCACGAATCAGCAACGTGAGAATCGTAAACGGAACGCTCAATTGCGATTTCGGTTCAAACAAGACGTCAACTGCGTACGAATGGATTGCAAAAGACGCGTCAACGACGACGAACTGCGACTATTCGGGCGTTACGATAGTGGGAGCAGGAAACTGACTTTCAAAATAAGATCAACCAAACACGAAAAAACTATTTACTTTCATATAAGGAGACAACATGAAAAACGCAAAGAAAATCACGACAATCGTTCTCATTGCGGCAATGATTATCGTCATGACGGCATCTCTTGCAGCATGCGATAAGAAAGGTCAGAGTTACGATCCCGAAACTCGTCCGTTTGCAATGAGCATCTCAACTCCGGACGGCGTTTTCAACCCATTTTTCTCAACGTCGGCATACGACTCTTCAATCGTCGGTATGACCCAAATCAGCATGCTCAGCACCGATTCCAAGGGCAATATCACCTACGGTGACGACGAGCCGACCGTGACAAAGGACTACACCGTTTCGGAAAGCGAAGAAGGCGGAAAGAAATACACCACTTACGAATTCCTTATCAAGAACGGCATCAAATTCTCCGACGGCCACGACCTTACGATAAAAGACGTTTTGTTCAACCTTTACGTCTATCTCGATCCGTCTTACACGGGTTCTGCAACCATTTATTCAACGGATATCGTCGGCCTTAAGAGTTATCGTCAACAACAACTTACGACGAGCGATTCTACCGCGTTCGAAGAACAATTCGTTTCCGACGCAAACGTCCGTATTGACGACATCATTGAGTACGTAACATTCAAATATAACGGTACAAAACCTGCAGATCGTCCAGCAGACCGTTGGAGCGACGAAGCAAAAGCGCAACTCGAAAAAGACTTCAAGTACGTTGCAGAGACTTTCCAAAAGGAACTCACGACGGACTGGAACAGCGTGGATCTCGAAACCTACAAGAAAGATTACGGATTTACCGACGCATGGCAGGTTTTTATGCTCAACGACGGTGGTATGACAGAACTCTTGTATGAAGATCGTCCCGGTCATAAGTATAAAGACGAAAACGGCAATTATAAGCTTGATGCAGATTATGCTGATGAATTCTATAACGATTCCATTTTGCCTTACGTTGAAGAAAACAGCGATATGAGCAAAGACGACGCAATCAAAGAATACTGCATCAGCAGCGTTTTCACATCCTACTTCCCAGTTGATAGCAATAATAACCTTGATATTACGATTACGCAACCAAGCAGTTTCGAAACCGTAATTAAATACTGGCAAACCGCATCTACGGTGCTCGATCAGTTCACCGCAGAAGCAAAGAGCGACTATTTCAAGGGCAGCACGAAGGTTGTGCCGAACATCAGCGGTATCACCACTCACAAAGTGACCAACTTCAACGGAAAGTCTCTCGGTGAAGAATACGACGTGCTCTCCATCAAAATCAACGACGTAGACCCGAAGGCAATCTACAACTTCGCATTCACCGTTGCTCCGATGCACTATTATTCGGGCACGTGGCACGGCAAAGATTACGTTGCGGCATTCAACGGAACGACTGAATTCGGTCTCGAATTCGGTGAAATCACCTTCATGAACGAAGTCATCAACGCTTCCAACAAGGTCGGTCTCCCCGTCGGTGCAGGCACTTACAAAGCGTCCAATGCAAGCGGCAGCGGCAACGTCACCAGCGATACGTTCTTCAACAACAACATGGTCTATTACGAGCGCAATCCGTACTTCGAAACTCTCGGCAGCGGAATCAGCAACGCAAAGATCAAATACGTCCGCTACAAAGTCGTTGAAAGCGATCAGATCATCAACGCATTGACCAACGGCGATATCGACTTCGGCGAACCCAGCGCAACGCAGCCCAACATCAAGGCGGTCAACGACGCAGGTCTCGGACACGTCGAAATCGCAACCAGCGGTTACGGCTACGTCGGCATCAACCCGAGATTCGTCCCGAACATCAACGTCAGAAGAGCAATCATCAAAGCGATGAACACGTCTCTTATCACCGAAAACTACTATCAGGGCGGTCTTGCGGAAATTATTTATCGTCCTATGTCAAAAACCAACTGGGCATATCCGCAGGATGCGACCATCTACAAGAAAGGCGATCTCACCTACGCATACGACAGAACGGGACAAGAAATCAAGAAACTCGTCGAAGACGCAGGTTATGAATTCAACGGCACATGCTATGAAAAGTATATCGACGGTTACGGCACGGATACGCTCAACTACAAACTTACCATCGCAGGCGGTTCTACCGATCACCCGGCATACTCGATGTTCCTTAATGCGGCAAAGATTCTCAACAGCGTCGGATTCGACGTCAAAGTCGTGACTTCGCAAACCGCACTCAGCGACTTGTCCGCAGGTAAACTTGCAATCTGGGCGGCAGCGTGGTCTTCCACGATCGACCCCGATATGTATCAGGTCTATCATATGGATTCGCAAGCAAGTTCCACGAGCAACTGGGGTTATAAGCAAATCAAGGCAGGCAAGAACACCGAAGCGTACGCAGAAGAGTATCAAATCATCACCGATCTTTCCGCGCTCATCGACCAAGGCCGTGCAACTACCGACCAGAACGAGAGAAAGGGCATCTACGCTCAAGCACTCGACAAGATCATGGAATTTGCAGTCGAAATGCCGACTTATCAGAGAAACGATATGTCCGCATACAACAAGAACGTGCTTGACGAAAGCACCATGACTCCCGCAAGCGAACGCTCTCCGTACAACGGATTGCTTTCAAGACTTTGGGAATTGAACTACAGATAAAATCTGAAAACGCACCTATCGGTGCAAAGAACAAACTCAACTAAACCGATACCGTCGGGTGTGAAAACGCCCGACGGAAAGACAGGAAACAGTTTATATGGATACGTTAAAATACATAGTCAAAAGACTGCTTCTGTCGGTGGTGATCCTATTTGGTGTGTCCATCATCATATACTCGCTCGCGCGTATGATGCCGACCGACTACGTCGACAATCAGTACTCGTCGGCGGTGCAACAGGGCACTATGAAACAGGAAGACGTCGACCGAATCAAAGAATTGTACGGTCTTGCCATGCCCGATGCGTATTTGCATCTCACGGTTGGCGAAAACAGTCAGTTCGCGGGCGAAACTTTCACCAAAAACACCAAAGAAGTCACTTACGACGAAGATATATCTCTCGGCATCAAGAGTTACAACTCTTGGTACGAAGGTTCTTTTGACGGCAGCAAAAACACCCGCGTTATAATCAAGGCGGACACCGACGAAGACGGCAAGTATCTCAACACCGGCACGTTCAGCATCTGCAAGGTTACAAGCCGCGGCGCAAAGGCGGACGAGACGACAGGCTCGGAAGAGACCACCGACGATTCCATGATTACGCTTGACGAAATCATCACACCCGTCGAAAGCGGCACTTACGTTGTCAACGAAACCGAAGGTATGGACAATCGCACCATTCGCAACATGACGTTTACGCTTTCAAGCGGTGAAGTAGTGACGGTGAATATGTCTTACAAGGTTGCGACGGGCGGAGACAAGTTCGTTGCAATCATCAAGGGATATTTCAACTGGCTCGGAAACCTTCTCAAAGGCGACCTTGGCATGTCCTTCAAGTATAAGAGACCGGTTTCGGACGTCATCGTTCAGAATATGGGCATTTCCTTTGCGATTGCATTCATCGCAACGATTTTGCAATTCGCAATCGCAATTCCGCTCGGTATCAAGGCTGCGACTCATCAATACGGCTTCGTCGACTATTCGGTCACGGTGCTTGCGATGATGGGCATAAGTCTTCCCACGTTCTTCCTTGCCGCTCTTGCAATTCGTTTGTTTGCGGTGCAACTAGGCTGGTTTGAAGTGGGCGGCATTGCGTCTGCGTCGTTGCCTATGGACGCGTCGTGGATAGTGCGACTCGGAGATACGCTGTGGCACATGGTGTTGCCTATGGCGGTTCTCGTCATTCTTTCAATCGGCTCGCTTATGCGTTACACCCGCACAAACACGCTCGAAGCACTCAACGCGGACTACGTGCGCACCGCAAGAGCGAAAGGTCTCAGCGAAAGAAAAGTCGTTTACAAACACGTATTCAGAAACACAATGATTCCGCTCGTCACGATGATGGCAGGCATTTTGCCGAGTCTGTTCGGCGGAGCAATGATAACGGAAACCGTGTTCAGTATCCCCGGTATCGGTAAACTCGCATACGACGCACTCGTCGTGGCGGATATACCGTTTATTATGGGCTACAACATGTTTATCGCAATACTGACGGTCATAGGAACGTTGTTCAGCGACCTGATGTACGCAATAGTCGACCCGCGTGTCAAGATAGGAAAGTAGGGGGTAAGTATGGACGAAATAAAAGACGAAATAATCGTCGGCAATCCGACGGAAACCCTGCTTGACGAACAAAACGACGTCGTGAACGCAATCGAAAACGATGCGGACACGCAAAACGTCGAGAGCGTCGAAAACGACGCGTTGACAACGCAGGAAGTGAGCAAAGAAAACGAAGAAAACGTCGAAACCGCACAGAATGCGGACGACGAAGAAGAAAGCGTTGAAGAAAGAACGTCGAGAACGCTCAGCCCCGGCAGAATCGTGCTAAAACGATTCTTCAGATCGAAACTTTCGATAACGGGACTCGTGATGCTCGTCATTTTGTTCGCGTTTTCATTCCTTGGACCGCTTTTTACGAATCTCCCGTTCATCTGGGGTGAAAGAGAAGCGGACGACACCAAAAAAGTCAAAGAGACGTATTACACCGAAGTGTCCGCGCCCGACTACGGCGAAGACACCGTGTATATCGTCACTTATTCCGAGCCGACCAACTATCTCAAACCGTCCAAAGACCACTTGCTCGGCACCGACGACAAGGGATTCGACGTGTTCTCCCGTCTTATGTACGGCGGAAGAGTGTCTCTCACGGTGGGCTTCGTCGTCATTATTCTTGAAACGATAATCGGCGTGTTCCTTGGCGGCTTGGCAGGTTATTTCGGAAAGTGGGTGGATCAGATCATAATGCGTATAGTAGATATTTTCAACTGCGTGCCGACTATGCCTATGCTTATGATCGTCGGCGTCGCGCTTGACGCGCAAGACGTAACCGGCCCTGCGAAACTCTACATATTGATGGCCATGATGACACTGTTCGGCTGGGCAGGCACGGCAAGACTCGTCAGGGGACAGATTTTGTCTCTGAGAGAGCAAGACTTTATGTTGAGTGCAGAAGCAAGCGGTCTTCCCGCAAGCAGAAAGATATTCAAGCACCTTATCCCCAACGTTATGCCGCAACTCATCGTTTCGATGACGCTCGGCCTTGGCGGAATCATTCTCACGGAAGCGACGCTCGGCTATCTCGGCATCGGTCTTCCCGCAGAATACGCAACTTGGGGCAATATGATAAACGCCGCCGCAAACAACACTGCGCTCCGTCTGTATCCGAATCTCTGGATTTCACCCGGTATCTGCATAGTGCTCGCGGTGCTCGCGTTCAACTTCGTCGGCGACGGTTTGCGCGATGCGTTCGACCCGAAGGCAAGGAGATAATGTTATGTTTGAAAAGAAAGAAAAAACCAACGATAAGAACAAGCATTATATAACCGCCAAAGAGTCACGCAATATCGCAAAGCAAAACCTTCGCACGATAAAACAACTCAAAAAGAAAAGAGCGGCTTACACCAAAGACGACTACATCACCGAGATGAAGGACGCAAGAAACGTCGTGGAATTCGACGATTTGCACACCTACTTCTTCACGGACAACGGCGTGGTGAAAGCGGTCAACGGCGTATCTTTCGACATTCCGCAAGGCTCGACTGTCGGCGTCGTGGGCGAATCGGGATGCGGCAAGTCCGTGACGAGCCTTTCGCTCATGCAACTCGTTCAAGGTCCTATGGGACAAATCGTGGACGGCAGCATTCGTTTCCGCTCCACGCAAAGAAAAGTCGTCGGAACGGAAGAAATCACCGAACCCGTGCTTGACGAGAACGGCAATCAGATGCT
>CALGEU010000349.1 GCA_937881285.1 uncultured Clostridia bacterium
AAGACTACAAGCATCCCGACGGCAGAGCGACTACGATAACCAACACCAACAAACTTGTCAAATTTTATCAGGGCTGTGACGGCGGAAAGACTGGCTTTACGAGCGAAGCGAAATTCTGCCTTTGTGCAACTGCAAAACGAAACGATATGCGCGTGATTTCGGTCATAATCGGTGCGGACAGTTCAAAAGTGCGTAACGCCGCAATCAGTGCGTCATTCGATTACGCTTTTGCAAACTTTTCAAACAAAGTTATGCTAAAAGGCGGTGAAAAACTCGATTTCGAAGCGAACGTAACGGGCGGAAAACAATCTAGCGTAAGCATTGTTGCGGAAAGAGATTTGACGAGATTCGTTGGTCTTGACGGCAAGACGAAATACGACGTGAGATTTGAAATATCCGATGCAAAAGCACCGCTCAAAGCAGGCGACAAAGTGGGTGTTGCAAGACTTCTCAAAGACGGCGTCGAAATCGACAGCGTAAACGTCGTATCTCTTGAAGACGTGCAATCGAGAAACCTTTTCGACGCAATACTCGACATTGCGAGAAACTGGTCAACGATGAAATAAAAAAGAATTATCGGCAAATTGCAAGTTGAACGAAACAACTAAAAACGTCCTGAATAGGGCGCGAAATACGAAGAAAAGTCGGCAGAATTGCCGACTTTTCATTTTTATTGACTTTTTTGCGTTCGCGTGTTAATATCTATACGTTTATTAAGGTTATATATGACTGACGAAATTATTGAAAACGAAATAACTGCCGAAACTGAAAACGACAGCGCCGCTATAGAAGCCGCAAGCGCGGAAAACTCTGCGCAATCGGAAGCAGAGAATGGCGCGAACGTAGCCGTTGACGGACAGGAAAAATTGAGTGCCGAAGTCGTTGATCCCGAAGCGATCGACGGCGATTTTGTCATTGCAAAGCCTGAAATCGTATATCACCTTAGTGATTTCGACGGACCTATTCCGATGCTTTATCAACTCATAAAAGACGCGAAAATCCGCATCGAAGATATATTTATTTCGGAAGTTACGAGCCAGTACGTCGAAATCATCAAAAACACACCGAAAGAAGAACTCGACTTCGATTATGCGGGCGAGTTTATCACGATGGCGGCAGAACTCGTGTATCTGAAATCAATTCGCACGCTTCCCAAAGAAGACGAAGAGATTGACGAAGACGACCCCGAATTTGAACGTCAACTTCTTATCAACAAGATAAAAGAGTACGCTTTGATTGCCGAGAAGAGCGACAAATTGAGAGAACTGGAAACAATAAATCGTTTTTATCGCGCGCCCGTCTTCTCCGAAAAGGACTACCGCGTTGCGCTTGTCAATTTCTCGCTTCCGAAACTCGTTGACGCTTTTGCGCACGTTCTTGCAAACGCCGCGATACACGCGCAGGAAATTATTCCTAAAAAAGTCGTCAAGGACAGATTTTCCGTTCACGAACAGATGGAAAATATCCGTCTTATGATAGGCGTGCGCAAGCAAATGAAATTTACCGACTTGTTTGAACCGGATTATGACAAGAGCGACATCGTCACGACGTTCCTTGCCATGCTCGAATTGCTCAAATACGGAAGATTGAGAGCGGAGCAAGACGTAGTTTTCGGTGAAATCACGCTGTATGCGGTCGAAGGTACAGACGAAGCGATAGAATTTGAGGAGGGTGACGATGGAAAATATTGAAAACGTTGTGGAAGCCATTATATTCGCAAGCGGCTCGCCCATACAAAAGAGCGACATTTGCGAAAAAGTGCCTGAACTTACCACGCAAAAACTCAATTCTATCGTGAAATCTTTGCAGAAAAGATACTCGGAAAACTCGGGTATCGTGCTTGCCGAATTCAACGGCAAATTGCAGTTTATGTCCAATCCGAAGTACGGCGAAACTGTTGCGGACGTGCTTACGCCGTTGAGAGAAAAAGAACTCACGAAAAATTTGCTCGAAGTTTTGGCTACCGTTGCGTACAAACAGCCGATAACGCGTGTCGAAATCGACCAGATGCGCGGCAATAAGTCAAGTGCGGAATATGCGCTTACGGGACTTTTGAAAGCAGGGCTTATCGAAGCGGTCGGAAGAAAGGATACCGTGGGCAGACCTTTGCTTTACGGCACTACGGACGAGTTTTTGAAGAAATTTCAGATATCAAGCATCGAAGATTTGCCCGACTACGACGAAGTGCTTGAAAATCTCATGATTCTCAACACGCCGTCACAGGAAACGCTGTTCCACAACCGTACTATTATGGATGAAGACGAACTCGAAAACGAAACGCTCGTGGGACAAGCGGCGGCAGACAAGCAAGAAGACGACGAAGAAGAGATTCCCGAATTCCTTGAAGGCGAGAATTTTGAAGTCTTTGACTGAAATATCGTCAAATATCAAGAAAATTTCAAAAATCACTGCGATTGCGGTGATTTTTTTATGCGTTTGAATTTTGAAAACAAATAAGTTTTTTGTATTATGAATCGTTTTCCTTGCGAAACTACACGGTTGTTATTTGTTTGTAATTTAGATAAGGCAGCTTTTTATGTAAAAATAGCACTGTTTTGTGTTTGTAAATATTATTTTGAAAAATGCACAAATTAGGTGTATGGCATACGTGATTGCTCTGATAGGCATTGAGATGATTATGCTTGCGATGCTTGCGCCGATAAAAGTTGGCGTTCGGGCGCATTTTTCGCTTGGAGAACGCGGACTGTTCGTTATAATCCGTTTCTTTGGCATAAATGCTGTGAGAATAAGAATTAAAACGGATGGAAACCCGATTGTGACGGTGAACGGAAAGACGCTTAAAACCAAAAATAAAAAACCGAACGCAATGGAAGCGATAAATGCAATGAGAAACGAAAAAATCGCTTTTGTGACGACGCTGGCGGCTTTATGCGGTGATTTGGATGAAAAAAACAAAGCAATAGCGATAGCGTTGTGCGAAATGTTCGGTATCGAATGTAAAAACGTTGCAAATTGTTCTAAGGACGGGAAATTCGATTGTGAATTGAAGACAAAGTTTTCGATAAATCTCGTTCAGGTATTGACGGTGTATATAAA
>CALGEU010000350.1 GCA_937881285.1 uncultured Clostridia bacterium
TCAAAAAACGCGGAGATAAGAAATATCGCTGCTACGACGTCGTTCAGCCCGAAAACTATCTTGAAATCGACGAAAATACGCCGCAAACGAGAACAAGTTTTCCGAACGCATGGATAAACATCATTTACGGATGCAACAATTTCTGCACGTATTGCATAGTGCCTTACGTGCGCGGAAGAGAAGTTTCCAGAGACATGCAAAGCGTGCTCGACGAAGTGAAAGATTGCGTAAACAAAGGTTATAAAGAGATAACGCTGCTCGGTCAGAACGTCAATTCCTACGGCAACGACGTTGCCGACGAAAAGGTGAATTTTGCAAATTTGCTTCGCGAAATAGACAAAATCGAAGGAAAATTCCGTGTAAGATTTATGACGTCGCACCCGAAAGATTTGTCCGACGACATCATAGACGCAATGGCAAAATCCGATAAGATTTGCTGCAATTTGCATTTACCCGTACAAGCAGGCTCCGATAAAGTGCTTGCGAATATGAATCGCCGCTACGACAGAGCGAAATATCTCTCCGTTATCGAAAAATTGCGCGCCGCTATGCCTGACATCGGCATTACGACAGACATTATGGTAGGTTTCCCGACGGAAACGGAAGAAGATTTTCAAGATACGCTCGACCTGGTTGAAAAAGTGCGCTATTCAAACGCGTTTACGTTCATTTATTCGCCGAGAAAAGGTACGCCTGCGGCAAAAATGACGCAAATTCCGTATGCGGTGAAGCAGGACAGAATCGCGCGCCTTATCAAACTTCAGAACAAAATCACGAAAGAAATTTCCGAGACCTATATAAACAACGTATATGAAGTGCTTTGCGAAGACGTTGCACCAAAACACGAAGGTATGGTGTGCGGAAGAACGGAAAGCGGCAGACTCGTCACGTTTGAAGGAACGAAAGACGACATAGGCAAGTTTTTCAACGTTCGCATAGACGTTTCAAGGTCGGCGTCCCTTTTCGGGCATAAGGAGTGAAAATGATTATCGACAGAGAAAAACTTTCTCCGATGATGAGAAGGTATTTTGAAATCAAAGAAAACTACAAGGATTGTCTCCTGTTTTTCCGTCTCGGCGACTTTTACGAGATGTTCTTTGACGACGCCGTGACTGCGTCGAGAGTTCTCGATCTCACGCTTACGGGCAGAGATTGCGGACTTGACGAGCGCGCGCCTATGTGCGGCGTTCCGTATCACGCGGTTGACAATTATATAAGAAAACTCATCGAAAACGGCTATCGCGTGGCAATTTGCGAGCAGTTGAGCGATCCTGCGACAAGCAAAGGACTCGTCGACAGAGACGTCGTGAGAGTGGTGTCGAGCGGCACGGTCATGGAAGAAGACATTCTCGACGAGAAATCTTCAAACTATCTATGTTCGGTTTTTACGAGTTCGCAAGGATTCGGCATAGCCTGGGCAGACATTTCGACGGGCGAATTCAACGTTTACGAATACGTCGGCGACAACTCGCTTGACAGACTTTCAAATCTTCTCGGCAGCATATCTCCGAGCGAGATTATCTGCAACGACGATTTTGTCGGCAAATATCAGAAAGTGCAATATTTCGTCTCGTCGGACAAGCGCGCAAGATGTTACCACGATTTCGCATACTCGCTCTCGGCGGCAACGAAACGCATTTGCTCGTCATTCAAAATCACGTCGCTGTCGGTCTTCGAACTCGACGATAAAAACAACGCCGTATGCGCGGCGGGCGGACTTCTCGAATATCTTGCGCAAACTCAAAAGCGTTCGCTCGGACAACTCGGAAAAATCACGTTTCTGCACGACAAATCGTTCATGATGCTCGACACGGCAACGCGCCGAAATCTCGAACTTACCGAGCGTGCGCGCGACGGCAAGAGAGTAGGCTCGCTTTTAAGCGTACTGGACAAAACTTGCACCGCAATGGGCGCAAGAACCATGAAAAGATGGATAGAACAGCCGCTTCAAGACGCCGATATGATAAACAAACGTCTTGACGCAGTGGAAACGCTCTGTTCGTCAAAAGCGGGCAGAGAACGCCTTTCGGACGCACTTTCACGTGCACGCGACCTTGAAAGACTCAACGGCAGACTTGCCTACGGCAACGCAACTCCGAAAGATTTACTTTCGATAAGCGACACTTTGGCTGTTATACCCGAAGTGAAAGCGTCGCTTGACGGAGTGCAGACAGCATTGCTCAAAAAAATCAATTCTGCATTGCATCCGCTCGAAAAGGTTCAACTTGTCCTTGACAGCGCACTCGACAGAGACGGCGTAAACAGTTATAAGAACGGCGGATACGTCAAGAAAGGCTATGACGAGCAACTCGACCAGATGCGAGATATTCATATCAGTGCAAAAGAGTGGCTTGCAGAACTTGAAAGCAAGGAAAGAGAAGAGACGGGTATACGCACACTCAAAGTCGGATATAACAAAGTTTTCGGCTATTATATCGAAGTGTCCAAGTCGTTCACGGACAAAGTGCCTTATCGCTACGAGAGAAAACAAACTCTCGTGAACGGCGAAAGATATATAACGCAGGAACTTAAACAACTCGAAGAAAAGATTTTGTCCGCAGAAGCGACTGCAAGCGCGCTCGAAGAGAAAATTTTCACCGAACTTAAAGCTCTTTGCTATGACAATCTTGCAAAACTGCAATCGAACGCAAGTGCGTTGAGCGCACTCGATTGCTTGCTTTCATTTGCAAACGTATCCGTGGCAAACGATTACGTAAAGCCGGTGATAAACAAGAAAGTGAAATGCATCGACATAGAAAGCGGACGTCATCCCGTTGTCGAAACTCTGCTTGACAAGGGCGCATACGTGCCAAACGACACCCTTTTGAACGACACCGACGACAGAACGATGATTATCACAGGTCCGAACATGGCAGGTAAAAGCACCTATATGAGACAGGTTGCGATTATCACGCTTATGGCGCATATCGGATGTTTCGTGCCTGCAAAATCCGCTCAGATTGCTTTGACGGACAGAATTTTCACACGTATCGGCGCAAGCGACGATTTGAGCGGCGGTCAAAGTACGTTCATGGTGGAAATGATAGAAGTCGCAAC
>CALGEU010000351.1 GCA_937881285.1 uncultured Clostridia bacterium
TTTTTGCGCGCGGTTGACTATTTATAAAACATAGTTTATATTATATAAACGGCAACGGAATCCACAATCGTTGCGCAGAAGGTGATTTTATGAAAAAGAATCTTGAAAAAATCTTTGCATCTTGTTCCATCGTCGTGGCAATCATTCTCATAATGGTTTTGCTGGTCACGGCTTTCGGCGGAATCGAGACTCAGGAGTTTGAAAGCAAACTCGTCAGGGGGCTCGTGCTTACGCTCGCGGCGTTGTACGTCGTGCTTGCAGTTATATCGCTCGTGCTTATCTTTGTAAACAGTGACGTCGTGAAAGAAATCACCCTTCGTCAGGAAAAGGGCGGCAGCGTGAAAGTGACGTCCAACGTCATCACGAAACTCGTCAAGACCACTTGCAAACAAGTTGAAGGCGTTAAGTGCCAGAAAGTCGGTCTCGTCAGCGACGAATACGGCGTGAGACTCAAACTCAACGTCAAAGTCGTGGACAAAGACGTCGTCGAAGCGGAAACTTACGTGCGCACTCTTCTTGAAGAAACGTTCCTTGGAGAATTCGGATTTAAGTTCAGTTCGATCGAAGTGAAAGTTATGGCGCTCACACCGCATTTCAAAGCGGATCAGGCAGACGTCAACGCAAAGGTCGAAAAGAAGCTTGCAGAACTCAAAGCAGAGCAAGCGGCGGCGGATGCAAAAGAAGCAAAAGCCGAATCTGTGGCCGAAGAAGCCGCGGCAGAAGAAGTCGCAAACGTAGAAGAGAGCGAAAACGTTCAAGCGGAAGCAGAAGAAAACGCTGTCGAAGAAAGCCCCGAAGCAGTCGAAGCGGAAGAAATCGGCGAAGAAGCGATTGAAGAAAAAGAAGCGGAAGCGGTTGAAGCGGAAACTTGCGACGGCAAGGCGGAAGAAGTGCTCAACGAGCAAGAAGAAGCCAAAGAAATCGAAGAATAAAAGATAAATAAGTGCGCGTTTTGCGCATAAGGAGTATAAATGAAAGAAGTCTATCTTACCCAGGAAGGTCTTGAAGAACTTAAACAACGTCTCGACTATCTCATCGTGTATTTGCGCGGTGACGTTGCAAAGAAATTGCAACACGCAAGAGAACTCGGTGACTTGTCCGAAAACGCCGAATACGATGCGGCAAAACAAGAAGAAAGCCAAGTCGCAGCCGAAATCAAAGAACTCGAAGAACGTATCAAAAACGCGGTTATCATCGAAAAGAGCGGCACGCACAAAGTGTCAATCGGCAACACCATCACGGTTGAATATCTCGGCGAACTCGAAGAAGGCGAAGACAGAGAAATGACGTTCCAACTCGTCGGCGAAACGGAAGCGGACTTTGCAAAAGGCAAACTTTCCAACGAATCTCCGCTCGGCAAGGCACTTGTCGGCAAGAAGAGCGGCGAAGTCGTCAGATTCACGACACCGCAAGGCGGACTCGAAGAGTACAAAATCGTCAATATCAAATAATTTGGCACAATAGCAATCCGCGCAAAACAGCGCGTCTACGCTTGTCGTATTTTTCGGCAAGCGCACGTCTTTTTATAGAGAGAAAAGCAAATGAGTGAAGAAACACGCAATCAAGCACCCGTCGAACAGGAAGTCGACGTCAACGAAGTGCGCAAAGTCAGAATCGAGAAATTGAACGAACTCGTGGCAAAAGGCGAAAATCCTTTTGAAATCACGTCATACAACCGCACGGCAACCGCAGGCGAAATTCTTGCAAACTACGACAAATTTGAAGGTCAAACCGTGTCTATTGCAGGCAGACTTATGTCCAAACGCATTATGGGCAAGGCGAGTTTCGGCCATATCATGGACAGCGACGGCAGAATGCAAGGCTATTTCAGCCGCGACGATATGGGTGTTGACGAATATCAGGCGTTCAAAAAACTCGACGTCGGCGATATCGTAGGCATCGAAGGTTTCGTGTTCAAGACCAAAACGGGAGAAATCTCCGTTCACGTCAAGAAAGTGACTTTGCTCACGAAATCGCTTTTGCCCCTTCCCGAAAAATTCCACGGTCTCAAAGACCCCGAATTGCGCTTCCGTCAACGTTACGTTGACCTTATCGCAAATCCCGAAGTCAAAGACGTGTTCATCAAGCGCAGCAAAATCATCTCCACAATCCGCGAAGTGCTCGACAAGAAAGGCTTCATCGAAGTGGAAACGCCCGTTCTCAACACGCTTGCAGGCGGCGCAAACGCGCGTCCGTTCATCACGCACCACAATACGCTTGACATTGATATGTACATGCGTATAGCAACCGAGTTGCACCTTAAACGTTGCATTGTCGGCGGATTCGAGAAAGTGTACGAAATCGGCCGTCAATTCCGCAACGAAGGCATGGACACCAAGCACAATCCCGAGTTCACCACGATTGAACTTTATCAGGCGTACGTTGACTACAACGAAATGATGAACATCACCGAAGAACTCTACACGACGGCGGCGGAAAGAGTGTGCGGCGGTCTCGACATCACATATCAGGGCACTCCGCTTTCTCTCAAAACTCCGTGGGAAAGACTCACTATGGTCGAAGCGGTGAAGAAGTACACGGGACTCGATTTCGACAACGAACCGCTTGAAACTCTCATTGCAAAAGGCAACGAGATGGGGCTTGAAATGTCTCCCGATACGTCCTGGGGACACGCGCTCTACAACATTTTCGACGCATTCGTCGAAGAAAAACTCACAGG
>CALGEU010000352.1 GCA_937881285.1 uncultured Clostridia bacterium
ATTTTTTATGAAATTGTCAAATTGTGCCGATTTTCGTTTGACATCGCCCTTCGTCTTTGGATATAATGCCCATATCATTTAGGAGCAACCAAAACAGCAAACGCACAACCGACGGGGGAAAAATACCGGAAACGCCACTAAATATTGTGGTAAAGGAGCGCGCTATGAAGATTTTGGAGGAGCGTATCTTGAGAGACGGGAAGGTAAGACCCGGAAACATTCTCAAGGTGGGCGGATTTCTTAATCATCTTATAGACCATCAATTGTTGGACGAGATCGGGAAGGAAATTTCTGCGCTCTTTTGCGGGCAAAATATCACTAAAATTCTGACCATAGAAGCATCGGGCATAGCCATAGCGTGTGCAGCAGCACACTATGTGAATGCGCCGGTGCTTTTTGCTAAGAAAAGTAAGACGATAAATATCTCAAACGATTGTTACCACGCAGAAGTTTATTCCTACACTCATCAGGTTTCAAAAACCATCATGGTTGAAAAAGACTTTATCTCGAAGGACGACAGAGTTCTTATTGTCGACGACTTTCTCGCAAACGGCGCGGCAATAGCCGGGCTTATGAGCATCGTCGAGCAAGCGGGCGCAACTCTCGTGGGCTGCGCTGTCGCAATCGAGAAAGGTTTTCAGGGCGGCGGCGACGAATTGCGCGAAAAGGGCGTAATCGTCAAGAGTCTTGCAATCATCGATTCTATGGAAGACGGCAAAATCGTTTTCCGCGAGCAATGAAATTCTCGTCGTAAGACGCGGATATAAGAAGAAAACAATAAAACGCCCAACGGCAAACAAAGGAGAATCTGTATGAAAAAGAAAGTACTCGCAATCGTGTTGTGCTTGGCAGTAGTGACCGCTTTGGTCATCGGTTTGGTTGCTTGCAACACCGAAGAAGAAGCGAAAGAAATTGAATTGCCCGCATACGACGGAATCGTCTATCCCGATTATTCCGACGTCGTTATCCCCGCGGATTTCAAGATCGGCATCATCTGCTTGCACGACAACTCTTCAACCTATGACAAGAACTTCATCGACGCTGCAAACAAAGCAATCGAAGAACTCGGTCTCAACAGCAGCAACATCATTTTCAAAACCAACATTTCAGAAAACGCATCTTGTCAGAGCGCAGCGGAAGAACTCGTCAACGCAGGTTGCGACGTCATCTTTGCAGACTCCTTTGGCCATGAATCTTTCGTTCGTGAAGTTGCAGCGAAAAATCCGAGCATTCAATTCTGCCATGCAACCGGTGTTTCGGCGGCATCCAGCGGACTTGACAACTTCCACAACGCATTTGCTTCTATCTATGAAGGCAGATACCTTGCAGGCGTTGCAGCAGGTCTCAAACTCAACGAAATGATTGCAAACGGCACCATCACCGCAGATCAAGCGAAAATGGGTTATGTCGGCGCATTCACTTATGCGGAAGTTATCTCCGGTTACACTTCTTTCTATCTCGGTGCAAAATCCGTTTGCCCCAGCGTGACGATGGACGTTCAATTCACGGGTTCTTGGTATGACCTTTCCGCTGAAAAAGAAACTGCGGAAGCACTTATCAATCGTGGTTGCAAACTCATCAGCCAACACGCAGACTCCATGGGCGCACCGTCCGCTTGCGAACAAGCGGGCGTTCCCAACGTGTCTTACAACGGCAGCACTTTCGAAGCATGTCCCGATACGTTCATCGTTTCTTCAAGAATCGACTGGACTCCTTACTTCAAATACATCATCACCCAAACCGTTAAGGGTGAAGCAATCGTAGACGATTGGACCGGCACTTTGGCAACGGGTAGCGTAGTTCTCACCAACGTCGGCGGCAAAGCGGCAGCAGAAGGCACCGTTGCAAAGATCGTCGAAGTGAGAAGACAACTCGCAGAAGGCACTCTTCAAGTTTTCGACACAAGCAAGTTCACTGTCAACGGCGAACATGTCACGTCTTTCCTTGCAGACCTTGACGGCGATTACGTCGGCGAAACCGAAGTATGCTTTGACGGTATCATTAAAGAATCATTCCTTCGTTCCGCACCGTATTTCACTCTCAACGTTGACGGAATCACTCTTCTCAACTCTAAAACCTGATTGAACTATATAGTTATTTAGCATAGCGGAGCGAAAACTCCGCTATGCCGATTTATCGGCAAAAGCGCGTAAGGCGCATATTTTTATTTTTGGAGATCGGCATGGAATATACTTATGCTGTACAAATGAAGGGGATTACCAAACGCTTCGGTAAAGTCCTTGCAAACAACAACGTCGACCTTGACTTGCGCAAGGGCGAAATCTTGTCTTTGCTCGGTGAAAACGGAAGCGGCAAGACCACTCTCATGAATATGCTCGCGGGCATTTATTTTCCCGACGAAGGTCAGATTTTCGTGAACGGGGAAGAAGTTGTCATTCGCTCGCCGAAAGACGCTTTCGACAACCATATCGGAATGGTGCACCAGCATTTCAAACTCGTGGACGTGTTTTCTGCTGCCGACAATATCATTCTCGGCGAAAAGGAAGAGAAGTTGCCTTTCAAGGAAGAAAAGCAACAAATCATCGAAGACGCGCTTGCAAACAACGCAGAATGCGACGAGTATGAAAAAGAAGAACACGACGGCGTTCTTTCATATCTCACCGCACCCAAAAGAATCACAGATAAAGAACTCAAAAAACGTCTCTCGCTCCTACCTTGGACGAGATTTGCAAGAAGTGTAAAATTCAACTGGCTCAAAAAGAATCGTGCCGGCGATTTGCAGGGTATTGCGGACAAATACGGGTTTGAAATCGACTTAAAGAAGAAAATATACGACATGTCCGTCAGCGAAAAACAGACTGTCGAAATCATAAAAGTTTTGTATAGAAAGGCGGATATTCTCATTCTCGACGAACCGACCGCCGTTCTCACGCCGCAGGAAATCACAAAACTGTTTTCCGTCATGCGCAAGATGAAAGAAGACGGCAAGTCAATCATTATCATCACGCACAAACTCAACGAAGTCATGGAAATCAGCGACAGAGTGGCGGTGCTTCGCAAGGGCGAGCATATCGCAACCGTCGACACAAAAGAAACGAGCGAAAAGCAACTCACCGAAATGATGGTGGGCAAGAAAGTGGATCTCAACATCGAAAGGGCAACTCCGCACGACGTCGAAGACAGACTTGTCGTCGAACATCTTTCCGCAGTCAATCACGACGGCATAAAAGTGCTTGACGACGTTTCGTTCACGGCTCGTTCGGGAGAGATTCTCGGCATTGCGGGCATTGCCGGAAGCGGTCAGAAAGAACTTCTAGAAGCGATTGCCGGACTTCAGAAACTCAACACCGGCGATATAACGTATTACGACCCTGCAAAGAACAACGAGAAAGTCGATTTGCGCTCCAAAACTCCCGTTCAGATACGAGAACTCGGCGTAAGACTCTCTTTCGTTCCCGAAGACAGACTGGGTATGGGACTTGTCGGCAACATGGACATCACCGACAATATGATGCTCCGTTCGTACAGAAAGGGCATACCTTTCTTCCTTGACAGAAAAAATCCAAAAAAACTTGCGGAAAAAATCGTCGACGAACTTCAGGTCGCAACGCCGAACACTCAGACTCCCGTCCGTCGCTTGTCGGGCGGCAACGTGCAGAAAATTCTCGTCGGCAGAGAAATCGCGGCCGCACCTACCGTGTTTATGGCGGCGTATCCCGTCCGCGGACTTGACATCAATTCGTCATACACAATATATCATCTTCTCAACGAGCAGAAAGAAAAAGGCGTGGCGGTCATATTCGTCGGCGAAGACCTTGACGTGCTTATTGACCTTTGCGACAGAATTATGGTTATATGCGGCGGCAAAATCACGGGCGTAATCGACGGCAGACGCGCAATCAAAGAACAAATCGGCTCGTTGATGCTCGGAAGAGAAATCGCATTTGACGATGAAAATAAAAACAAGGAGACAGCGCAAAATGAAGCAGAATAAAGAGCCTTTGGTGCATCTCGTAAAAAGAGACAACGTTGCGCCCTGGAAACCTTGGGTTATAAGAGCGGCAACCATACTCGGCGGTTTGATTTTCATCTGTTTGCTTTGCTTTGCCGAATTGAAAGTCTCCCCGTTCAAAGTCATCAAGTATATGTTCACGGGCGCGTTCGGCAACGAACACAACGTTCTTGTTATGTTCAGACAAATGTCGCTGTTGCTCATCATCGCTCTTGCGATAACTCCTGCCTTTAAGATGCGATTCTGGAACATCGGTGCGGAAGGTCAGGTGCTTATCGGTGCGTTCGGTGCATGCGCGTGTATGTTCTATTGCGGTGGCAAAATGTCGGATGCGGGACTTATCGTGCTCATGCTCGTCGTGGCAATCGCGGCAGGCATGATATGGGCGGTTATTCCTGCGCTTTTCAAAGCGAAATGGAACACAAACGAAACGCTTTTCACGCTTATGATGAACTACATCGCTCTTCAAATCGTTTTGTATTTCATCAAAGTATGGGTGCCGGGCGGCACGGGTTCGCTCAATCCTATCAAATACGGCAATCTTCCGCAGATTGCGGGCGGCGATTATTATTTCAGCATGATTTTTGCCGCAATCATCACCGTCGCTATGTTCTGCTATTTGCGTTTCAGCAAGCACGGCTATGAAATCACGGTCGTGGGCGAGAGCGTAAACACAGCAAAATACATCGGCATAAACGTCAAAAAAGTCATCATCAGAACGCTCATTCTTTCGGGCGCAATCTGCGGCATAGCAGGTTTCCTTATCGTTGCAGGCATCGACCATACGATAAGCAAAGACACCGTCGGCGGACAAGGTTTCACGGCAGTTCTCGTCAGTTGGCTTGCGCAATTCAATCCGATTGCAATGATTTTCACGTCTTTCCTTGTCGCGTTTCTCACTCGCGGAACGCAGGAAGTCATGACGAGTTCGGGTATAACCAACAACTTCTTCGCACAAGTCGTCACGGGCATAATGTTCATCATCATTCTTGCAAGCGAGTTCCTTATCAGATATCAGATTGTGTTCAGAAAGAAGCATAAAGACGAAATCGGCGGCAACGACACCGAATCTGCCGAAGATTCAAAAACGGAAATCGAGACGGAAAACGTAAACGATGAGCAAATCGAAACGGCGCAAGCCGAAGAGCCAATCGCACAAAACGTCGAAGTCGCGACAGAGAAGGGGGTAAACTGATATGTTTGTAAAATTCCTTACAAGTGCAATCAGATTGAGCGCGGTGTTTCTTTACGGCTCTACCGGTGAAATCATCGTCGAAAAAGGCGGACATCTCAATCTCGGTATCCCCGGCATTATGAGCGTCAGTGCGGCGGTCAGCGTGCTTGCAGAATATTCTCTCATAAAATCTATGGGAACGAGTGCTCCTGCGCTTCTCGTGCTTATTCCGATAATCGTGGCGTTTCTCGTCGGCGCGCTCATGGGGTTCCTGTACAGTTTTCTCACCGTCACTCTTCGTTGCAATCAGAACGTTGTCGGTCTTGCAATGACCACTCTCGGCGTCGGTCTTGCAGGCTACTATATGACGGGCGCAGGCGCAAAAATCATGATTGTCGCAAGAGCGAGTAAATATTTCGTCAAATTGTTCGACGTATCGGGCGGCGGTGCGTTCTCGCAAATATTCTTCTCGCACGGTATTCTCGTTTATCTCGCAATCATAATCGCGGTCATTGCTCAAATCGTGCTCAGCAAGACGAGAACGGGTCTCAATCTCCGTGCAGTAGGCGAAAACCCCGCAACGGCGGATGCGGCAGGCATAAACGTGTCGAAATACAAATACGTGTCAACTTGCGTGGGGTGCGGCATTTCGGGACTCGGCGGTCTCTTCTGCGTCATGGACTATATGGGCGGCAACTGGGAATACGTTCTCGAAGGCTTCGGCTGGCTTTCAATCGCGCTCGTTATCTTCACGCTTTGGAAACCCGCATTGTCCATTCTCGGCTCAATCATCTTTGCAGGCTTGTACATCGCTTCATCCTACATCGAAGGCATTTCCTTTGCGCAAATCGAACTCATCAAACTTCTCCCGTACGTCGTCACAATTCTCGTCCTTGTCATCACCAGCATGATAAATAAGAGAGAGACGCAAGCGCCGGCGGCGTTGGGGCAGTCCTATTATCGCGAAGACAGATAAAAACGCGCTATTGAGCGAATAGCATTGTCAAAGCCCCTTGTCCGACAACTCATGTACTTCAGTACATTAGGGTTGCCGTACAAGGGGCTTTTTCTCGCTCTTCATCCCAATATCGCGTTTTTACAAATTGTTTGCTAGATTTTTATCTTGCTAACCGCGCCGAAAATCTTTGTTATCGGTTCGGGTAAGAATAAAATTCCAGCCGCAATTATTCATTGTTAATTATTCATTATTCATTAAAAAAAACGCACCGAAGTGCGTTTTGCATCACCAGTCTTCACGGTGATTGATTTTTACGTCGTCGTAATACTCAAAATACTTTTGTTTGTATTTTTGAGTTTCGCTGCGGTGGCGTTTCAGTTCTTCACGAGCATGTTTTTGCGCTTCGGTGAGTTCCGTTTCGTCTTTTTCCGCCTTTTCGTTCAGTGGAGTGAGTCTTGCTTTTTCGTAGTCCATTATTATGCCGTTATATTCGTGTTTCGACTGATTTTTCTTGCAAAACGTCTTATTGCCCGTTTGTTGCGAAAAACTCGGTGTTGCGCTTGTCAGAATACGATGTGTTCGACGTCGTCGCGAGACGAGCGTCTGTATATAACAACTTTGTTGCCGATTGCCGTGACAGGTTCTGCACCCGTGAGTGCGCAAATTGCGTTCAAAACGGTTTTTGCGTCCGTTTCCGCATTGCGAAGCACGGATATTTTGATAAGTTCGTGCAAATCGAGAGCGGTGGAGATGTCGATAATCTGATTGTCACCGATGCCGTTTTTGCCGATTTGGAATATGGGGGTTATGTTTTGCGCCATACTGCGAAGATGTGCGCGTTGTGTTGAAGTTAGCATATATTTCTCCTTGTGTGTATACGATGATACCATTTTTGCGTGCGTAATGCAACCGCTACGACATTTTTCTGTCCATATCTATGACGAAATAGTATTTTGTTTCGTCGTTTTCAAACTCTTTTTCGCAAGCGGCGCGCACTTGTTCGAGCGATATTTTCTTGTCGTATGGCACTACTACGTCGAAAACGAGATTGACGTGAGTGTCGCCGTTGACCATTCTGAAATCGTGAATACTAAGTTCAGGGTCAAGTGCGTAAACAGCCATACGGACGCGTTCTTTAAGGTGTGCGAGTTGCTTGTTTTTCATGTCTATCGGGTCCATGTGAATGTTGAGTCTCACGTGCATATCGTTCCACATATCGTGTTCGATGTTGTCAATCACGTCGTG
>CALGEU010000353.1 GCA_937881285.1 uncultured Clostridia bacterium
AAGTCCCGTCAAAGGGCGAAGCGAAACGCCTTATCCAAGGTGGCGGAATTTCCGTGGACAATCAGAAAGTCACGGACATTATGGCGCAAATCACCGACAGCCAGATTGCAAACGGTTTCGTGTTGCAAAAGGGCAAAAAGAATTTCTACAAGGTTAGCGTAGAGTGAAAACGTACAAATACGTCGATGGCGAATACGAGATAAAAACCGAGATTAAACGCTCGGTTTTTATTGCGAGCGTCAAAGGCGAAGTGGACGAAAAGCAAGCCGAAGAGTTTGTAAAATCCGTCCGAAAAAAGTATCCCGACGCAACCCACAACTGTTATGCGTACGTTGCCGACGAACTCGGAAACGTCACGCGTTTCAGTGACGACGGCGAGCCTTCGGGCACGGCGGGGCAACCCATTCTCGACGTCATTCGCAAGCAAGGTCTCGTCAAAACGGCAATAGTCGTGACGAGATACTTCGGTGGAATAAAACTCGGCGCGGGCGGTCTTGTCGGAGCGTATTCGCAGACTGCGGCAAGCGGCGTTTCGGCAGGAAAAATTTCCGTGAAAACTCAATGCGTCGGTATAGAAATTTCCGCCGATTATCCGACTTTTGCCGCCGTTGAAAAGCATATACGGAAAGGCGATGCGATAATCGACGACATAAGTTACGGCGACGGAGTAAAATGCAAGGTTTTTGTCTGCGAAGACGATGTGAAATCGTTTGCGGACAAAATATGCGAGATGTCGGCAGGAAGAGCGCACGTTGAAGTTTCAGACGAAAAACGATTTAAAAAAATCGCAAAATGACGTGCGATTTCTGTTGTAAAATCCACTTGCCCTGTAATGAATTGAAAGAAAAATGATTTGTTAGATATACTAAAACTCGTGTTTTTTTGGTGAAATATGTCCGAAGAAGTGAAAGAGTATCCGCTCGATGAAGTAAGAGCACAAAAAGCCTACGACGCGCTTGTGAAATACCTTGCGCTTTCTGCACGTTCGGAAAAAGAATGCAAGGAAAAACTATATGGCAAAGGATATCACAAAGACGAAGTGGAATATGTGATTTCACGAGCGAAAAAATACAACTACATCAACGACGAAGAGTACGTGCGCACCTATTTGATGTTCAATTCTTCAAGATACGGCGCAAAAAAAATCGCATACAAACTCGTAAACGAAAAAGGCGTTGACAAAAGAATAGTAGACAATATTTTGCTTGACGTAAAAGACAACGAAAAAGAATACGACCTTGCGCTGAAAATGGCGCAAAAGTATGCCAAATCGCGTAAAATCGTCGATAAAACCGGCGCACAGAAAATCAGCGCGCATCTTTATTCTAAAGGGTTCGATTTTGCAATAATCAACAAGGTTGTCGCAAATTTGTTCGACGATATTTTCATCGAGTGATATATCGATAAGAGAGTTTATTGTTTGAAATAAAAAAGCCGATTACAATCGACGGAGAAAAAACAAAAAATCTCATGCTTTTTCAAAGCGGTTGAATCGGCAAAACAAACGACGATATAAATCGTT
>CALGEU010000354.1 GCA_937881285.1 uncultured Clostridia bacterium
ATTTATGTTTTGGCATTTAGATACGCACCGTCAAGCATGGGAGATCGCATCTAAAGCTGCCACTATAGTGGTACATAGCACCGAAAGGTGCTAATTTTTTATCCATTCTATAAAAATAGGTTGATTTTATCCTATAATTGATTATAATAATATTGGAAGGTGATCATTATGACTATAAACACAAATCAAATCGTATCAATGACAGAAGCAAATCAGAATTTCTCCAAAGTCGTCAAAATTGCCGACAAAAACGGGAGTGCAGTTGTTTTCAAGAACAACAAGCCGAAATATGTCATAGTCAACGTAGAAGAAAACCCGATCTTCGAGTTGTCCGATGACGAAAAAATCGATGTCGCCGCTAAAAGAGTTCTTGAAAAATATCTTGAAGCATTTAAGGCATTGGCAAAATGATAGATTGAGACTTCCTGGTGACCGCATCTGACCCTTTTTCTGCGACACACAGAGAGCAAAAATTGTGTGTCAAACTAAAATATAGTGTTAGATTATAGGTTTGGGCAGTTGGTAAGGATGAGGTCACCAGTTCAAGTCTGGTCAGCAGCTCCAAAAACAGTGTTTCATTTTTTGAAACACTGTTTTTTTCTATGCTTGCATGTTTGTGCAAGCATAGAAATGCACGATTTTGTTTGAAAAATCGTGCGGAGCTGCCGGCGCCTGCGCTACTGCAAAGAAAAATACTGCGTGCTTTTCTTTGTATCCGCTTGTCTTCATCAGCAGCGGTAAATCGCAATACATAATACAGGTTGATAGATCTTTAATCTGACGTTTTTCTTAAATTGAAGATTGTAAAAATTGAAATATAAATTGCAGATTGACAAAGTATTCCCATAAAAACGTATGGACATTTGTACACGTGTTTTAATATAAGCGGAATTTTAATTTTTCTTTGCAAAACGTGCGCGCGTATAGTATAATAATATTATAAAGATTACCATGGAGTAACGAAGATGAGAAAAAACAGATTTATTTTGACCGTTCTCGTTCTTGTGCTGGCACTTTGCATGCTTGTTGCATGCGGTGAAAAACCGGGAGATCCTACCGGCGGCAACCAAGGCGGTGGCGGAGAACAGCCCGCTTCGTATTACGATTACGATTTGAACACACTGTTCACGGGATACGCAAACGACGGAAATTTCAAAATCGATTATGCCGTGTACGTGAGCGATATGACAACGCCGAATTACACAGATCATTATGAGATCAGCGGCGGCGACGTCCGCTATACTTACGACTATGAAGGCGATACTTTCGTCGATTACATTTCCATAAGCGCGAGCGGAGTATACACGTATTATTCGGACAACGGAGACGGCACGTATGAAAAGGTGCCCGAAACGGACGAGTGGTTTGATTATTACATAAGTTCGTTTGTGGAATTTGACGTAAGTGCATTCGTAAACAAAACGTTCACGAGCGTGATGAGTGGCACTCCGACCGAACAAGAAGTCAGCGAAAAATACAACAAATACCAAGCGCAGGACGTACAAGCCGTTGCAAACGCATTCTTCGGCTCTATGGACGGCGAGACATTCAAGTCTCTCGTCATCGAGTGCAAGAACGGCGACGTGAGCAAAATCACGATTGAGTCCGACGTCGAATATGAAGGCGAAAGTTACGCATACAAATACGAGATTTCGCTGTTTGGCAAAGGCACAGTTTCCATCGATTTGGACGAACTCGTTCTCAGCGGCGGAAGCACCGAAACGGGAACGTACAAGGCGGAATTTACCGATTATAAGTTTGCAAACGAAAGCGGTATCGAGTTTTCTGCAAACGCAAATTCAAACGGCTTTACGAACGGACGCGGCGTACAATTCTTGCAAAACGGCGGTGAAGTCGAAATCACTACGTCAACGAGTCTCACCAACGTGACGAAAGTCACTCTCGTCGTTCAATCCAACGCAGACAACGGGATGAACGTTGCCGTTGCGGTCGGCTCGACCAAATTTACGTCCGGCGGAGCAGAAAAAGTCAAAGTCGACAAATGCTCGAATTACGACGTTCTCACAACGGTGGTTTTCGGAACGCAGAGCGGCGTTGACGGCGTATTGAAAATTACGCTTTCTCCGACCGGTGCGAAGAAATCGATGTATATACTTTCCGTAGAAATCGAGTGCGGTGGCAAGGGCGGAGATACTCCGTCTCCCACTCCGACGGAAACGATGCCGGCTCAAAGATACGACGCAAACACCGTGGACAAGAGCACTCTTCGCGAAAAGATGAAAGAGTATTATCAGAGCGAAGGATATTCAAATCCCATTCCGCTTCCGTCCGTCGGCAAATACGACCTTTTGGTCATTCCGGTGCAATTTACCGACACTACGATAAGCAGCACACAACTTGACAGACTTGGCAAGGCGTTCAACGGCACGAGTGCGGATACCGGCTGGGAAAGCGTCAACTCGCATTACAAAAAG
>CALGEU010000355.1 GCA_937881285.1 uncultured Clostridia bacterium
GGCGACATTCTTTTGCTCGAACAGGCACTTGCGTATTACGAATCTCGTCTCGACTTGACCAAGTACGACACGGATGACGACGGCATCATCGACGCGGTATATCTCATTTATTCCGCTCCCGTAACTTACGATCAGACCGAAAACGAAGACTCGATTTATTGGGCGTACGTCACGACGTATCCGTCCGACACTCCGAAATACGACGGCCTCGAACTCGGATATTATCTCTTTGCAGGCTTCGATTTCATGGACGAGCACACCGGCAATGCCAACGACGTATACGTCGGGCAAGACGGATACACGCCTTATGCGGGATTGTCCATTATGGCGGAAACCTACATTCACGAGACCGGACACCTGCTCGGACTTGACGACTACTACGACTATGACGAAAGCAACGGATCCGGCGAAGGTCTCGGCGGCGCGGATATGATGGACTACAACGTAGGCGACCACGACGCATATTCCAAACTCATTCTCGGTTGGGTCGATCCCACCGTCATCACGACGACGCAAACCGTCACAATCAACGCTTTTGAATCGAGCGGTCAATTCCTTATGATTTTGCTCGACTATGACGGAACGTATTTCAGCGAATATCTGCTCATCGATTTGTATTCCGACACGGGGCTCAACTCACTCGGTGCAAGTCAAGACAACTCGCTTTTGTATTACGATCGTGACACGGGCATCGGCGCAGAGTACGGCGTGAGAATTTACCACGTTTCGTCCAGTATCAAAAAACCGTACAGCGACGACTATTATTCGTTCACGGACAACAACAATTCCGTCAGCGACACCGCGCTCATCAAACTCGTTGAAGCGGACGGCGAAAAGAAGTTTGCAAGCACGCAGGGCTATGCGGAATCCACTGACTTGTGGCAAGCAGGCGACAGCCTTTCGTCGGCTTTCCCAAACTATGCGAGAAACGACAACAAGAAAGTCAACTTCGACATTCGCATTGACAGCGTTTCAAAGACGAGTGCAACGATAACGATTACGTTCACGGCATAACGTGCGAGTGAATAAGAAAAGAACAAGCGGAGACTTTGGTCTCCGCTTTTCGTTTTTTCGTATGGTTTTTGAGTTATTTGAAAGTCCCGTATTTTTTTGCGAAAGATTGAAAATTGTCGCAAAAGCGTTTTGAGAAATTTGCCGCAAGTTTTTCAAAGTATTCTCGTTTTACCGGTTGCGCATTCGAGAATTCTCGTATTCACATATTCAAATCTGCGCAATCGAACATTTGTCAATGAAAATTTGAATAAGCATTTACGGAATAAAAATTGTGTGCTATAATCTATACATTATTTAATGATAAGGTGAAAAATGAAAATTCAACGCAATCGATTTTCAAAACAAGACGCAAACGGCGTGGAAGTGTTGCTCACAGATTCGCCCGAAGTCAAGCAATCGCTTAAGAAGCGTAAAACCGTCAAAAAGGCGGTCGTGTGGTCAATCGTCGGAGTATTGTTGTTCGCACTCGTGCTCAACGTGGTGATACTTCCGCTCACGGGGGCGCTTTCAAGAGTTCCGTCGGTAGACAGTTACGGCGGAGACAATCCGTACATAACGTTTGACGACGAAGGCGGTTTGCTCCTTTCCGCTCACCGCGCAGGCGGCAATATCAAACCCGAAGAAACCATGTCCGCGTTCAAGCAGTGCATGGAGAGCGCAAAAGAAGAAGGCTACGTCGTCGATATTCTTGAATTTGACCTGCATCTCACAAAAGACGGAGTGCTTGTTCTTTTGCACGACCACGAAGTCGACCGTACGTCGGACGGCACGGGTAAAGTGTGCGATCATACTCTTGCAGAACTTAAACAACTCAATTTCGGATACAATTTCCAAGACGAAAACGGCAATTATCCCTATCGTGAAGAAGGCGTTGACCTTTCCGACGTGCGTATCGCAACTCTCACAGAAATTCTCGATTACGTCGAAAAGACCGCTCGTCCCGACAAATCCATGAAATACGTCATCGAAATCAAAGACGGAGACGAAGTCGGCAAGAGAGCAATGGATATTCTCTACGATGCAATGAAAGAATACGACATCGTAAACCGTACCGTGTTCGGCACTTTCAAAGGAGAGATTTCAAAATACGTTGACGAGTGCAACGCAAGCGGCAAATTTGACCAGGAAGTCGTGCGTTCGGCAGGTATAAGTGAAGTTCTCGATTTCTATTTTGCATTCCTTTACGGAAATACGAACGCGAAATTCAACTTCAAAGTCTTGCAAATTCCTATGGGATTCAACGGATTTTTCGACCTTTCCACCAAGGCGTTCATAGACTTTGCGCATCATCTCGGAATTGCCGTTCAGTACTGGACAATCAACGACGCAGACGACGTTGTCAAACTCCAAAAGAACGGAGCGGATTGCATTATGACCGACAATCCGCGTATGGCATACTTTGCTCTTCATCAAGATCGCTAAA
>CALGEU010000356.1 GCA_937881285.1 uncultured Clostridia bacterium
TTGACTTCCAATCAACGCTTTTACCTCTTTCAGATAGAGCGTTTGGTCGTCCAAAACCTCAACGATTCCAAGTTCTGTCAGCAACTTGATTGCGCTTCTTACGATGTCAATGTTCGTGTTTGTCACCACCGAGAGCATTTGCTCGTTATACGGTATTGTGTCGCTGAATCGAAGTGCACCGTCGTGGTCTATGCTTTCAACCATCAATTTCAGATAAAACAAGACGTAATCTTTTCCGTTCGGTAACGCTTCGATGATTTGTATGTCGTGACGCTTGAAAAAGTCGCGTTTTAACTTGAGCCAATAAAACTTTTCTTTGTTGTATTCAGCCATTCTCCGCTCCTTTCGCTTTCGCCTTGTTGTAGAACCGTATCAGTGGCTTCATTCGCTTTCCGAGTTCCAGTTGCCGTGATGACAATTCTATCCACGTATGCTTGACCGCTTCTGCGTCACTGACCTTTCGTGCAAGTTTGTATCCGCTCTGTTTCGAGTTTGAAATTATCGGTGCACTCATCGCTATGAACGTTATGACGTCACGTACGGTACGCTCATCGCTCACACCTATTACGCGAGCGAGTTCATCCTTTCCGACGAAACGGTCGTTTGCTTTCAAATAGTCGTATATGAGCCTTGCTTTCTCTTTCATACGCGTTGTTGTAGGTTTTTCGCATTTCATAATTTCACCTGTTTAGAATATCGATTATTCATCTTCGACCGCATCAGAACGTATGTATTCGAGAAACTCGTTTAACTTGCGTTCTTTGATTTTGTTCGGTTCGCCTTTTATGCCGACGTCGAGATATTTCTCAAAGAACGTCGCCACTTTTTTCAGCGTGTTTTTCTCGCCTTGTGCAACGCCGTCGTAGTAGCCTTTAGGCGGTTTGTTCGGAGCGATTCCACGCTTGCCGTTATCCTGTCCGCCTGCCGTCTTATTTCGCAACTGATAGCCTTTCTCGGCGCAGTATTTTATATAGTGCCTTTCCATTTCGTCCAATTCTTCAATCGGGAAATTCAAAGCATTTATTCGCCACCCTGTCGGGTTTTCCGCAGAATGCCACAGTCCGTGTTTTTTAAGGCTCAAATCAATGTGTTGGTATCCGTCAAGATGTTGCGCCAACCTTGTCAAAACGTGCTTGGCTTGACCTACGTATGCGTATTTAATGCCGTCTTCGTCTTCTCTTGTCAAGATGTAGATTCCGCTTAAGTCGGTGATATAACCGAACCTGTCCGTCCACTTCTTTTTGTTTGCTATTTCTCTTTTAACGTAGTTCATTCTTGCCCCCAAAGAGATACGAGTTCGGCAATCTGTTGTGGCGTCTTCGTCTCGATGTCCAACTGCTGTGCTTCTTGCACCGTGCCGTCAATCAGCGTTGCCATTTCCTTTGTGTCGAGCGTGTGAGTTGGCTTGAAAATGTACCAGTCGTTGCACGGCTCTTTCGTCCCCTTGCTCTCTCCGATGAGTTTCGTATATTTGTAGATGTCATCGAGATTTGCGGTTGCCGGGATTCTCGCGATGCAAGCAACTGCGCCGTAGTCGCACACAAGTCTTTTCTTAACGTCGTCAAGGCTCTGATTGAGTTTCTTTGCAATCTTGTCGACGAGCACGTGAAAGTATGCGTTTGCATCCTTACTGCGTTTTTCGCGCCATTCTACGACGTCGATTGCCAACTGCTTTGTGTTGTCTTGTGTTTTAAGTTTCAATGCGCTTTCTTTGTCGTGGGTTGTGAATGTCACTTCCCACCGTCCGAAATCGCCTTGTAATGCTCTTGTAAATGTTCCTTGAAATTTCATACTCGCCCCATAAATACGAATATCAGTGCTATTAAGCAGACCAGCATTATCATGCCGAATATGCAGAACAGCGCAACTCTTAACTTCTCCATATCGTCTCCTTTAGAACGGCAAGCCTTCTTCGATTATCGGTGCTTCCAGTTCTTGCAATTCTTCGTTGTTTTTGCGGTCTGCAAGAACAAGTTGTGCCGCCTTGATATACCGTGCGTTCGATGTATGAGCGATGATATATTCAAGGTTGTCGTTTGTCAGTTTGTTGTAAGGCGTGCCTTTTGCAGTTTTCATCGCGTAGGCTTGCTCAAGCGTCATCTCAACGCCGTTGCCGCGTGATTGTTCAACCTGCGGCTTACGTTCGGTATTTGGGCTTTTGGCGGCGTCTATCGGCAAGTCGCCGTTAAACGTATAAATTCGGTCGCCGTCTCCTAATATCGAAAGTTTTGATATTTTGCCGTCGCTATATGCGATACTCTCAACCGAAAGCGTTCTATAAGTCGGAACGTCTTTGTTTTTGTTGTTTTTCTCGGTATGACCTTTGATGTAAATGAAGGGTGACGTGTACAGTTCTCTGCCGATGCCCCAATTGAAGCATGCTCTCTTGAAACTGTCGGACGCTTCGCCTTTCTCTTTCTCGGTGTTGCTTTCAACGCCGCAGTCCCATTTTGTTATCCATTGCTTTTTGGATTCGTCCCAAATCGATACGCCGCAAAACAGATTGCCTTTGACTTCCTTGTGGTCTCGTTGCCAGTTGTCTGCGCCGACGGTTTCATCTAAAATGCTTTGGTCGCATCGTGCGTTTTTGTAGAGCAAAATCGTGAAACCGCGCTCATTGCACGTGCCAACTCGACACTCTATTTCGTCTGCTCTTAATTCTCTGAATTTGTTCATTTTTCTCTCCTTATTTCCGTCTGTAATCTCTGTAAGCGTCTTCGACGTATTTCTCGTAAGCCCTATCGGGTGCTTTGCTTTCGTCAACCGTGTTTAGCACGTCGGCATATTGCGTCGCGCCGTCAATATCGTCTCCGAACATCTTCACGATTACGTGTCCGCCACACCAGTGGCGATACATATCAACAACCGCTATCGGCGCATTAACTGCAATGCCTTGCCTTTCGACCATGTATCTCATTGAAATTTCAAAAACGGTTTGAGTGCCTGTTGCATGCTCGGATGTAAATTGCTCTTTGAAGAATCGTCATGTTTCTTTGACAGCGCAACGACGACTTGACAGTTGTTGCCATTCTCTGAAACGATTTGTTCCAGTTCTTTCATAAAATCGTTAATTTTCACAGTTCTCTCCTTTTGATGCGATAGTAATCGCAGTAATCTTGCACGTGCAGTTTTCCGCGCGCAGTAATTCTCGGCTTTCCGCCGTTTCGCACTATGCTTGCCTTTATGTCTACAAGCGTTGTGCTTGCCGTAGCGATGTTGCAATCGAGTAACATTGCCAACTCTGATGTGCTTATCACGTCTTTACTGAATATCGCTTCTCGCTCTGAATAGGTCATCTCTCACTCCTTTTCAAAACTTGCGACGAGTGTGTTGACAGATACGCCGAGTGCTTTTGCCAACTTCCCAAGTTTCGCCATGCTGGGGAGACATTCGTCGCAACACCAAGCCGAAACCGCAGATTGCGACACGCCAAGTTCTTTTGCAAGTTCTTCTTGAGTAATGCCTTTATTTTTCAAAAGTTCCTTAAATGTCATTATCTATTGCTCCTTACATTAAATTCTGCTATTCGCCCTACACCACGCTTTTTGTTCTTCAATCGATTTAGCGTCGTTTCTGCTCATATCAGCCGTTATTTCGCTTGCAGGTTCATCGAAATAATTGACTACTGCAATGAGCGTTGGGTAAACAAGGTTTTCTTGTCTGCATTCTTTCTTGCTGAGTTTGTAAATTTCAAAACCGTATAAATCTGCGACTTTTATCACTTCTTCTCTCCTTATTCTTTACGAGTTTTTCTCGTATGTCCACATTGTAATACAAGCAATTCTTGTTGTCAAGGGAAAATATAAGAATTTCTCGTATTTTTTTTTCGCAGAATATTGTGTTGAATAAAAGTCTATCTTATAATTTATACAAGACGCGCTTGTAAAAGGAGAGAAAGCATGAATCGAATAAAAGAAATGCGCAAAGCAAATGGTTATACTCAAGCAAAACTTGCGCAAATTTTGAATACAACGCAAGCAAATTTGTCTGGATGGGAAATTGGGAAATGGGAGCCTGATAATAAAATGCTAGCAAAAATGGCTGATATGTTTGGTGTCTCTGTTGACTATCTTCTCGGGCGTGATGCGCCTGCGAACACGCGTACACTAGATAACGCGTACGTGCCTGACGCTATCATTCCATACCCTGTAATCGGCACTATCAAAGCAGGATATGACGGCGCGGTAGAAGAATTAAGCACGGGCGATATTATATCGATTCCTATCGAGATGCTGTGCGGACGTCCTGCCAGCGATTATTTCGTCCTGCAAGTCCGTGGCAACTCTATGTATCCGAAGATACTAGACGGCGACCGTGTTCTCGTTCTACGAACCGACAGCGTTGATAGCGGAACTACCGCTGTTATCATTTACAACGGAGACGAAGCGACGATTAAGAAAATCGTGTACTCACCGGGCGCAAACTGGGTTGACCTTGTCCCAAACAACCCTGAATATGACACGAAGCGAATCTTTGCAAACGAATTTGACCAGTTCCGCGTCATAGGCAAAGCGGTTAAATTGATAAGGGATATTTAAGGGGGATCGATGAAGAGCATCTATATTGTTATAATTGTAGTATGCCTTGTATTGATTATTATTGGTATTACCTTTGCACTAGCGCAAATCTAACCAACCAACAACCACACAATCAACTGTAAGGCAAAAACAGCAATCCACTAAAAATGTCGCTGTTGCTACACCACTATTGCTACAAAATGATTTAATCGACAAAAGGGAAAAGGAACAAACAATAAAAACTTATTATGATGAACTGAATAAAATTGCGGAGTTATACAAAGATCGAGAGAATGAAAAGAAATTAACTGCTTGTAAAAACCTGTGTTATTTATCAATCAATACTTTTGATATGTTTGTTGAAGCGGTTAATTTTGATGTTCCACCATCTTTACCTGCCTTTGAAAGACTAGCCATTATTCTTGAAAAGGAACAGAAATACTCTGATGCTCTTGAAATAGCCGAATTATCTGCTTTCTTTAAGCAAACGACGATTAGCAATCGCATCATAAGGCTACAAAACGCCATAAATAGTGGAAAAATTGATAAATCAACGGGTAACGAGAAATTACAATACCATATAAGTGATCTCAAAAAACTAGACGGCGATTTCAAGAACAAAATACTTGCTATCCCCCTAATTATCGAAAAGAACAAGTACGACTATAATAAAACAACTGATTTCGTTGATGACTACGTCGTTTTGGATATTGAAACAACAGGATTAGATTATAAGCGTGATGTTATTCTCGAAATAGGTTGTTTGAAATATAAAAACCATCAACTTGTTGATACTTTTCATACACTTATCAATCCTGGAATGCACATTCCCGAACAGACAACAGAAGCTAATCATATAACAGATGATATGGTGAAAGATGCGCCATTCGCAAGTGAAAAACTAAAGGAATTGATTGATTTTATTGGGAACAATGTTATAGTAGGACACAATGTAGGATTTGATATAAAATTCTTAATAACTGCTTGTTGTTTTTGTATTATCGATTATCCAAAATTTACAACGATAAACACAATAACATTAGCCCATAAATATTTACCATTAGACAGTTATTCTTTGGACAGTATCAGAAAGTATTTTCACAACAATGATATTGCGCATAGAGCCATATCAGATTGCGAAATGACTGCAATGCTATATCAATACTGTTACGAACAAAACAGCAAAAATATTTAATAAATTCAACTATACTATGCCAAACACATTCAAGTACAACATCCAAGAGCGCGAAACAAAAAACAACGGGACATTATACGACCTGTATTTTTACATACAAACGCCCGACGGACGCAAGCAAAAAAAATTATCAGGGTTCAAAACTAAAAAACTTGCACGTCAAGCCTATGAGCAATTCATAGCAACATACATTGCTACTCCAAAGCAGTATAACGGAAAAAGTGTTGTCACTTACGAAATTGCACGTCGTGAATATCTCGGCGCTGTTCAATCAATGATAAAAGAGAGTTCTCTATATGATTTTATCCATACTGCAAGAGCGCATTATGATGAGTTTTTCGCAGGACGAGACATGCATACAATAACAAAACAAGACATTATTGCTTGGCAAGATTATTTGTGGGCAAAGAAATATCGTGGAAAACTCTACACTCAAAAAACACTTTCTAAAATATATGGACAGTTTTGTGTATTCTACTCATGGTGTGTAGAACACTACGGTTTGACCGATGCCTTAAAAGGTGTAAAAATGCCACGCAGAAAAGATAATAAAGAACCACGACAAATATGGACAGAAGCCGAATTTGAACAATTTATTGCATGCGTAGACACATTGAAATACAAGGCTCTATTCACTACATTGTACTATTGTGGTTGCCGCGTCGGAGAATTACAAACGCTTTCGCCGCAAGATTATGACGGAAAACAACTTTTCATACACGCCACGTATTCCCGAAAAACCATCGATGGCGCACCTTATCGCATTACAGAAACAAAAAACTACAAATCGCGATATGTTCCGTTGCCTGAAAAAACAACCCATTTGCTCAATGAATGGCTTCAATACAAAGAAAAGAATAATATGAAAAACAATTTCATTTTTGGTGAATCTGATCCGATTTCATTAAATGCGATACAAAAAGCGTTCTCAAATGGAATCGAAAAATCAGGCGTAAAAAAGATAAGAATACATGACCTGCGCCACTCTTACGTTTCACTTTTGATGTCTAAAGGTGCTAACTTCGGTGTCATTGCCGCACTCATTGGAGACACGCTTGAACAAGTTGTAAAAACTTATGCACACCACACCGAAGATGATAAAAAAGCAATCGTCTCAATGCTGTAAAGAATTACTTAATTATTACAAAACACAATATATAGTATCAATTTTACATTGCAAAACACTATATAATGTTTTCAATATAGTCCACCCCTCTCCACCACGAAAATCCGTGCTGTTTGGCACGGATTTTCTTTTTAAGACAATCCTTTGCCTTTCAGCAGAATTTTCGCGGCACTACCACGCAGAAAATCTTTGCTATCAGCTCAAACACGGACAAAAACTCCTGCCACAATTCCGCAGATTGTCTGCTTGCTATCCAAGCTGAGATGTGCTTTTTTCTTTGTAAAGGGCGTGGATTTGACTGTTTTCATAAGCAGCCGCTACTCTGCATATCATTAAAAATCTTTTCAAGGCTGTTTTCGCTTGACGGAACGATTTTTATTTGAT
>CALGEU010000357.1 GCA_937881285.1 uncultured Clostridia bacterium
GCATTGTCTTCGTCAACGGTGAGAGAGTACCTGCAAGCATGAATGTCAAGTGCTTTTTCAAGTTCGTAAACGCGCTTGTTGAGACGTGCAAACTCTTCCATAACGGGGTCGGGCAAACAGGTCTGGTCCATATCCGACACCCTTACGCCGTCTTGTTTCACGACTTTGCCAGGCACTCCGACGACAGTCGAGTGCGGCGGAACGTCTTTGAGCACCACGCTTCCTGCGCCTATTTTGCTATGCGCTCCGATATGTACCGGTCCAAGCACCTTTGCGCCTGCCGAAATCATGACGTCTTCGTCTATGGTCGGGTGGCGTTTGCCGACGTCTTTTCCCGTGCCGCCGAGCGTCACCCCCTGATAGAGCACGCAATCGTTGCCTATCTCGGTCGTCTCGCCTATGACAAGCCCTACACCGTGGTCGATGAGTATACCCGTGCCGATTTTTGCCGCAGGATGAATGTCTACGCCTGTTTTGACCTTTGCGCGATACGCAACGTACAATGCAATACGCTTCAATCCTTTTTGCCAGAACCAGTGTGCATAACGATAAGCACACAGGGCTTTATACCCTGTGTACGTACGTTTGACAACCCACGCGTTCGTTGCCGCAGGGTCGCTTTGCAAAATCTTTTGCAAATCCAGTTTTTTGGCTTGTTTTATTGTCATTCGGTTTTATTCCACGTCGCTCGGGTCTTTGGGAATATCCGTTTCGCTCACGCCGTCCAAACTGCTTGCGCCGTTTGATTTATGAGCGTCGGGACGATTGACCTTTGACGAGAAAATGCTGTCTGCATTGTCGTTTTCTTCTCCGAACAACGCGTCAATTTCGTCTTCGTAAATGGTCTCTTTCTCATAAAGAGCCTTGACCATTGCGTCCATAATATCGCGGTTTTCGCGCAAGATGGAGAGTGCGACCTGATATTGCGTGTCGATAATCGTCTTGATTTCTTCGTCGATTTTCGCCGCGACTTCTTCGCTGTAATTGAGTTGTTGCTGATAGTCTCTGCCAAGGAAGACTTCTTCGCTTGCGCCGAGATACATATTGCCGATAGAATCGGACATACCCCACTCGGTGACCATCTTTCTCGCGATTTGCGAAGCGCGCTGTATGTCGTTGGACGCGCCCGTCGAGATGTCGTGAATGACGATTTCTTCCGCCGCGCGACCGCCGAGAAGTTCGGTGATGCGGTCAAGAAGTTTTTGCTTCGTCATATACGCGTCGTCGTTTGCAGGAAGAGAAATCGTAAATCCGCCTGCCTGACCGCGCGGTATGATGGTGACTTCGTGCACGGTGTTGTTGCCGAGTTTCTTTGCGATGATAGCGTGTCCGCTTTCATGATATGCAGTGATGCGCTTATCCGTTTCCGTCACGAGACGAGATTTTTTCGCCGGACCCGCTTCAACCTTGTTGACGGCTTCGCTTATGTCTTTCATCGTGATGAGTTTGCGATTGTCACGCGCCGCCAAAATCGCGGATTCGTTGAGCACGTTTTCGATGTCCGCGCCCGTGAAGCCCACGGTGAGACGAGCAAGAGACTTGAAGTTGACGTCGCTTGCAAGCGGTTTGTTGCGCGAATGGACTTTGAATATCTCTTCTCTGCCTTTCACGTCGGGGACGTTGACGTAGATTTGTCTGTCGAATCTGCCCGGTCTCATAAGAGCGGGGTCAAGAATGTCCGCACGGTTTGTCGCAGCCATAACGATGATTGAAGAACTTGCTTCGAAACCGTCCATCTGAACGAGCAACTGGTTGAGCGTCTGTTCTCTTTCGTCGTTGCCGCCGCCAAGACCTGCGCCGCGCTGGCGACCGACCGCGTCGATTTCGTCAATGAAGATGATGCAAGGCATATTCTTCTTCGCCTGTTCGAAAAGGTCTCTGACACGAGACGCGCCCACGCCGACGAACATTTCGACAAAGTCGGAACCGCTTATCGAGAAGAACGGAACGTTCGCTTCGCCGGCAACCGCTTTTGCAAACAAAGTTTTACCCGTTCCCGGAGGGCCTACGAGCAAAACGCCGCGCGGTATACGTGCGCCTATATCCGTATATTTTTTGGGATGCTTGAGAAAATCGACGATTTCCTGAAGTTCCTGCTTTTCTTCTTCTGCGCCCGCAACGTCGCTGAAACGCACTTTGATGTCACGCACCTGATTTGCTTTGGTTTTGCCGAAGTTCATCGCCTGACCTTGCGCGCCCGCGCTCTTGCGGATAATGATATAGAACACGCCGAACAAAAGTGCGTAAAGCACTATCGGCACGATTATGCTTGAAAGAAGCGAGCCGCTGGACGGGTCGTCGTATTGCACGACGACGTTGTCGAGATAGCCTGCCGCCTTGTATTCGTCGAGTTTGTCCGAGAAAGCCACACGGCTGTCCACGTTGACGAAATATTTGAACGAGTTGTCGCCCGTTCTTTTAATCTTCACGGTGTAATTCCCTTCGATGTATATCGCCTGAACCTGTCCGCTTGCGAGCATACTTTCAAAACTGTTTTCGTTGCCCGAAAACACGATTTCGGTGGGTCTTGTCAACTCGTATGCAAGCACGAACGCCAGAATGACGAGTACTATCACGCCGACGATTATGAGTGTACGTCTTGTAGAAGTTTTCATCGTTTCTCCTTGATTTTGCCAAATATACGCGCACGAGTGTAGCGTATGCGCTATATTGCGCTATATATTATGTTCTACATATTATAAAAATTAAATACGGAATTGTCAATTCTTCTTTGCCGTCAAATTGTTATGCGAAGTCAAATTTCTCTCCGATTTATCGAGAATATCCTATCGCAATATGATTAAAATCAAATTAAATCCGACAAGAAGTATTAAAAAACGGTTTATGCCGCGATCGAGAAAACGATTGACTGCCATTTGAAAAACGAATGAAAAATCGATTTTTCGTTTCGTTTATGCTAATTGTCACGAAAACTCCTATGCCCGAACGGATAGCGAACGGAAAACACATTAAATGACAAAGACGAAAAATCTAAAAGACGAAGTATGACCATTAAATAAGTTTTGAAAAATCTTTTCTTATACCACGCAATCGACACTTAAACATCTATTTATGATTGTATAAAATCCGTTTTGTGAAAAGATGCGCTCCTTAATGGATTGCTTTGAAAACAACGACGTTGCTTTTGCATTTTCAATTATTAATCCTAAAAATAGTGAAAAATCATACAAAATGTAAAATATCGATAATTTCATATCGAAAATTCGAATTTTTATAAGTTTTTCAAGAAAAACAGCGAAACAATGGACTATTCTATTTGATTTTACGGACAATTATCGGATTTTTGTTAATCTAAAAGGTTCACCCCCCCCCCGAGATAATAATACAAATTTTGATTTTTGTATTATTTTTGTTTTACAAAATGTATTTTTGCACACATTTTGTATAGAAAATTAAGATTAAATTAAGAAAAATCACATTATGTCGTATTTTGTTGACAAAATATTATATTAATAATAAAATGCAAAAGCCTAAACAAAAATATAGTATTACTTATAGTCTTCGCGTATACGCGTTACACGTACGTGCATCATAATATAAGGAAGGAGTTATCGTGCACAAGAATCAGGAACTGACACCGTCTCTTCAAATCGAAAATCTGGTTAAACAATATCCGTCGTCACAAACGATTGCCGTGAACGACTTGTCCGTCGTGTGCTATCCGGGAGAAATAGTGGGGCTTTTGGGACACAACGGAGCAGGCAAATCAACCACTTTGAAATGTCTTACCGGCATACTTCCTTTCACGAGCGGCAAAATCGTCATCAACGGATACGACATCGCAAAAGAACCCGTGAAAGCAAAATACACTTTCGGTTTCGTGAGCGACAAGCACGACGTGTTCGTGAAACTGACGGGTATGCAGTATCTCGATTTTATGGCGAGTGCGTACGGCGTGAACGCAAAGACAAAGAAAGAACGCTTTGCCGAACTTGACGAGATATTCGATTTCGGAGACAGAATTTTTGACCCGATAAGCGACTATTCTCACGGCATGCGCCAAAAAATATGTATGATGGGAAGTCTCATTCACAATCCGAAGTTGTGGATTCTCGACGAACCTATGATAGGGCTTGACCCGTTGACAAGTGCAAAAGTGAGCGAATTTATGAGAGATTACGCCAAGAAAGGCAACTGCATTCTCTTCTCGTCTCACAACATCGACTCCGTGCAGAAAATCTGCGACAGAGCAATAATTATCCAAAACGGACTTAAGACCGACGATTTCTACTTTGACGATTTCCGCGCTGCTCACCCGACGGTCGATTTGGAGCAATATTTCTTGTCCCGCACCAGAAAAGAGAAATGAATCACTATTCCCTGCTACTGAAAAAGCAAGTGCTTGACATACTTCCCGCGCGCACGCGCAAGAAACGCCTATCCGACTGGGCGGGGATTTTGCTTATGGCGTTGCTTGCCGCGGTGATAATCGCGGTTTTCGTCGTGGTGTTTTCAAAATTCGTAGAAACGTATTGCGGAATAAAAATCAACCGCGTCAGCGACATCGCCGCAAGACAATTCGAGATTATGTCGATGGCGTATTTTGTGCTTATCGTCGTCTTTATTCTCACGGGCGTGAGTGCGCTCAATCACACGCTTTTTGAAAACAGCGATTTGAACATACTCATCACGATGCCGTTTTCTTCGATGGATATTTTTCTTTCAAAACTCACGGCGGTTTATCTCAAACAACTCGTTTTCGCAATCGCGTGCGTGTTTTCCGTCAACTTCACGTTCTTCGTGACGACGGGGACGCTAAACGTATACAACGGGCTTATGACCGTCGTCGTTGCGGTGCTTCTGCCCGTAATCCCACTCGCTATCGCCGCGATTATCGCTCTTCCTTATCACTATCTCAAAACGCTCGTATCGTCAAACTATGCTCTTTTGTTTGCGGTTATGACGATTATAATGGCGCTGTTCTGCTGGGGATATTCTTTCGTGTTCGACATTGCGCAAAACCTGCTCGCAAGCGGAAAGATAACCAAACTTTTTGACGAAAACGTCATGAAAGGCATCATATCTTTCACGAAATACAACTATCCCGCCAATCTTTTTGCGTATCTCATGCTCGGTCGCGAAATAGGCAAAAACATCGGCATACTCGCAGGAATTCTCGTCGGCGCGGCGGCAATATGCTTCTTCCTTGTGCGCGCGCTTTTCATAGGCGTGACCCACTCCGACTTTTCCGTGCGCGTCCCCCACAGCCGCAAGAAAAATCTTCATTTTTCAAACAGCACGCGTTTCAGCGCGCTTATGCGCAAAGAGTTTTTGCTCGTCATGCGCACGCCGGGATACGCGTATATGTATTTCACTACTGCCGCGATTATGCCTATAATGGCGTACTGCTCGGCAAAAATCACGATAGGCGTATTTTCAAATCTCGTGGGCAACGTTGACGTGGGATTTGAACTTTGCACGTTCATCGCGATACTGTACTCCACTCTCACGAATACGTTCTGCTCGACGAATATAAGCCGAGACGGATATATGTCTCTCACGCAAAAGACGCTTCCTTATTCTCCTGCCAAAATACTCGGCTCGAAAATGGCGTTCTGCTCGATAGTTGCGATTGCAAGCACGCTCATAACCTGCATCGTGATGGCGGCAACGCATCTTGAAAGCGTTCAGGACGCGGTGGTTACGTTCTTTGCCACGAGCATGATTGCCTTTGCGCAAATCGTGTTTGCAACCAAACTCGACCTTGCACATCCGCATTTTGCAAAGACGGACGACGGAGAGATAAAAGAAGCAAATTCCACGGTTTCCGCCGTCATAGCGGTGGGACTTCTGACAAGTTGCATAATCGGCTTCGGGCTGATGTTCAACTCCATATCGTCGCTCATAAAAGGCGACGCAGTCGTGGAAACGGGAAACGCGGTGAGTTATTCCATCGCGCTTTGCTGTCCTTTCGCGCTTCTTCTTGCCGCGATAGGATATTTTGCAATCGGTCTTAAAAAGGCCTATGCAAATCTCGACACGGAGAATTGAGTATGAAAAAACTGGTAACCGCACTCATAATCGTTCTTCCGCTCGTGTTCCTTATCGCCGTGTTCACGGTGACGAACATTGCGAAAATATCGACGGATATTCCCGCAACGGGCATAAATATAACCAACAAAGGCGACGACGGCGTGTTTGCGTTTGACATTGCGGACTACACTTCACCGCTGTTTGAAAGCGACCTTGGCGTAGAAGTTTTGCCGTACGTTGCGAAAAATCGCGGATTCGACCTTGAAATAACCGACGCGGAAACGGGCGAGCCGACGGACATCGTCACAAAGGAAGAAAACGGCGCGTTCAGACTTCACGACGTGGGAATTGCAAAACTCACCTACACGAGCAAAGACGGCGGATACACCGACAGCGTCATTTTCAACGTGTCGTGCAGCGGCGTTATATCTTTCTCTCCCACTCTTACCGACGGCGCAGGCAACGAATACGAACTCACGCCGAACGCCGACGGAGAATACGAAGCGGTCGTGCCGACTGGCAGTCTGTTCTTTGGCGGAGAATATTATCCCAAAACCGCAAACGCGCACGCTCATTTCGAAGCGGACAACGCAGGCGCACTCAAAATAAACGCCGTTACGGGCATTGCAACGGCATATTACAGCGGCAAAAACGCAGTCACCATGAGCGTGACCGACGCTTTCGGCAACTCGGTGAAAAAGAAAATCAATCTGACCGTTCAAAAATCGGGAGACCCGGTCGTGAACGGTCTCGACGCGTCTTCAGTGACGGTGAGGCTCGGCGCGCCGCTCGGCGTCACGAGCCTTGCGTTCAGAGTGGAGAGCGAATATATGGACGGCGCGACTTTCGAAGGCCCGAATCTCAAACAAGCGACGTTTGAAAAGGCGGACGGCGACAACGAAAACGCACACGTTCTCAAAATCGAACTAAATAGCGCATTTACGTCCGAAACAAGCCCTAGATATACCCTGTCTCTTGCGAACGGAAGAAAAATTCACGTCTATATCGACTTTGCGGACTACGACTTCAACGTGTATTCCACGACGAACCGCACGGGCAAAGGCGACGTGATAATGCTTGACGGCGGCCAGACGAGAATCGCAGTCACTTCAACGCCCGAAGACGACCTTGTATATTCGTTTGAAGTGGAAGATACGAGCATTGCAAGCGTGCTGAGCGCAGAAAACGATTATTGCTTCATAAAAGCAAACGCTATCGGCGAAACCATGCTCGTCATTCACTGGT
>CALGEU010000358.1 GCA_937881285.1 uncultured Clostridia bacterium
TTTTACACCTGCGGCATTTGCAGACTTATGAACGATTACGGCTTGTCCGAATACACGTCTGCGCTTTGCACTCTCGACTACGATATGGCGGCTATGAACAACACCGTTTTCACAAGAGAATACACGATAGCAGGCGGCGGAAAGTTCTGCGATTGCCACTACGACCACAAGAGCAAATAAGAAGTGTAAGGCTTTTGAAAAATATACGAAACACAGCGCGTGATTCTTTCGGAATTTGCACGAATTTAAGTTTTACACAATCAAAAATCAATCGTAAAATGTCGATTATGAAAAAATCTCGTTTTAAGCGAGATTTTTTTGTTTTGTGAAAACGCTTTGCTTATGGGCGATTGTTCAATCGTCCGCTTATTTCTTTTTCGTGCGTTTTGCGTGGCGCAAACGTGAGTGGCGATAACTTTTTGCAAGTCCGCCGCCCGACGTCTCGCGATAGCGTACGTTGATGTCTTTGCCCGTTTGATACATAGTCTCGACAACTGCGTCGAAAGATATTTGACGGGAAGTGGTAAGGAAGTTTGCAAGAGACACCGCGTTTATCGCACGCATTGCCGCAACGGCGTTTCTTTCTATGCAGGGTATCTGCACCAGTCCGTCGACGGGGTCGCAGGTGAGTCCGAGATGGTGCTCCATCGCAACTTCGGCAGAGTATTCGATTTGATCAAAGTCCATTCCAAAAAGTTCTGCAAGAGCCGCCGCCGCCATTGAGCACGCAGTTCCGCATTCCGCCTGACAGCCGCACTCCGCGCCACTTATGGAAGCGTTGGTTTTCACGATATTGCCGATTATGCCGGCGGTGCAAAGTGCGTTTATGATGTCGTCGTTTGAAAAGCCGTGCAATTCCTGCTCGTAGCGAAGAACGGCAGGAAGAATTCCGCAAGAGCCGCAAGTGGGCGCCGTGACGATGATTTCGCCCGCCGCGTTTTGCTCGCTGACTGCAAAAGCGTATGCGCATACGAGTCTGTTTTCTTTCGTTTGCGGCGTTTCGTCTATGTGGCGTTGCTGATAAAGAATTTTCGCACGTCTTTCGGTGTTGAGACCGCCGGGAAGCACGCCGCTTGCTTTCAAACCCTGTTTTATCGCGTTTTTCATTGCGTCCCAGATGTTTGAAAGATATTCGCGGATTTCGCTGCCTTCGAAACGCTCGACGTATTGCGGAATGGAGATTTCTTCTTTGTCGCAATATTCGCGTATCTGCTCGAAAGTGTGGTGCGGATACACGTCTTTAGGCTCGAAAGATTTTTCGCCTTCCACTTCGATTGCTCCGCCGCCCACGCTGTACACGCGCCAAGAGTCTATGATTCTGCCGTTTATGTCTATTGCGAAAAAATCCATAGTGTTGGGGTGCGGAAGATGCGTCGTTTCATAGTCGAAAACAACGTCCACGGGTTTGGTGAACGTTTTTTGAAGTACGACGTCCGTGCCGTGTCCCTTTCCCGTCTTCGCAAGTGAGCCGTATAATACGACTTTGAAAGACGTTGCGGTTTTGTTACGCTCGGAGAAGAGTTTTGCGGCTTTTTCGGGGCCCATAGTGTGAGACGACGACGGTCCGCGTCCGATTTTGTACAGTTCGGTCAGGCTTTTCATAAAAACTCCTTATTGACGGTATTATACCACAACCGCGATTTTAATCAAATGTTTGCCGCCTTATTGCGACAAAAAAATATATATTTTTTGCGATATAATCGTCAACGATTTGCCAAGCATATAAAAAGTGTGCTAATATATCAAAGTTTTATAAGAACAAAAAGAAGACGCATATATCACTGCGGGAGCGCACGTCCCGCCGAAAAACGAAAAGAAGGCTCAATTATGGTTAGAAACGATTTGAGAAACATTGCTATCATCGCACACGTCGACCACGGCAAAACCACGTTGGTTGACGGTATGCTCAAACAATCGGGTACGTTCAGAGAAAATCAACAGGTGGCAACCTGCGTTATGGACTCGGGCGACCTTGAAAGAGAAAGGGGTATCACCATTCTTGCAAAGAACACGTCCATACACTACAACGGCACGAAGATAAACATCATCGACACACCCGGACACGCCGATTTTTCGGGCGAAGTGGAGCGCGTTCTCAAAATGGTCAACGGCGTCGTGCTTTTGGTCGACGCGCAGGAAGGTCCTATGCCGCAAACTCGTTTCGTCGTTGAAAAAGCACTTGCTTTGGGACTTAAAATCATTATCGTCGTCAACAAAATCGACAAGCCCGACGCTCGTCTCGACGAAGTGGGCGACGAAGTGCTCGAACTGCTTCTCGACCTTGACGCAAGCGACGAACAACTTCAAAGCCCGATTTTGTATTGCAGCGGCAAGCAAGCGACGGCAACCCGTGATTATCACGTGCCCGGCACAGACCTTAAACCGCTTTTCGACACCATAATCGACTATATACCCGCTCCCGAAGGAGACGAAAACGGTGAACTTCAACTTCTCGTCAGCGCAATCGACTACAACGATTACGTCGGACGTATCGGCATCGGCCGTATCGAACGCGGCAAAGTCGATATGGCAAAAGAAGTCGTCGTGTGCGACTATCACAGCGGCATTTCTCCGTACAAGAGCAAAATCGTCAATCTCTTCCAAATCGAAGGGTTGAAGCGCGTACCCGTCGAAAACGCAATGGTCGGCGACATCGTTTGTTTCAGCGGCATTGAAAACATCACGATAGGCAACACCATTTGCTCTCCGCAAAAAATAGAACCTGTTCCGTTCGTAAAAATCGGCGAACCTACGATTGAAATGAACTTCTCCGTCAACGACAGTCCGTTTGCGGGCAAAGAAGGCAAATACGTCACGTCCCGTCATCTTCGCGAAAGACTGTTTAAAGAACTTCTCAAGGACGTGTCGCTCAGAGTGTATCAAACCGAGAGCGCGGACACGTTCAAAGTGTGCGGCAGGGGTGAAATGCACCTTTCCATACTCATAGAGACCATGCGCAGAGAAGGTTACGAATTCGGCGTAAGCACCCCGAAGGTCATCTTCAAAGAAATCGACGGCGTGAAGTGCGAGCCTATGGAAAGACTTTTCATCGACGTCCCGAACGAATGCGTCGGTTCGGTCATGGAGCGTATGGGCACGAGAAAAGGCGAACTCGTCACCATGAACCCGGCAGGCAGCCGTATCCGTATGGAATTTATCATACCCGCACGCGGACTTTTCGGCTTCAAGAACGAATTTTTGACGGACACCAAGGGCGAAGGCGTCATGAACCAACTCTTTGACGGTTATGCACCCTACAAAGGACCGATTCCGCGCAGATTCACAGGCTCTCTCGTCGCATACGAGACGGGTGAAGCCGCAACGTACGGACTTTTCAACGCACAGGACCGCGGTCAACTTTTCATCGAACCGCAAACTATGGTTTACGAAGGTATGGTCGTCGGTATGTCTCCCAAGAACGAAGACATCCGCGTCAACGTCTGCAAGCGTAAACACGTCACCAATATGCGTGCCGCAGGCTCGGACGAAGCGCTTCGTCTCAACACTCCGCGCAAATTTTCTCTTGAAGAAGCAATCGAGTTTCTCAACGACGACGAAATGCTCGAAGTCACTCCCAAGAATATCCGTATCAGAAAGAACATTCTCTCGGGCGCAGAGCGTTTGAAACTTGCTTTCGGCAATAAAAACTGATTGAACGAAAAACTTTGCAAGCACGACTTGAAAGAAATCGCGTATTTACTGTGCGCGAGATTTCAATTCAAGCCGTGCTTTTTATATTCGCTTTTGCGCTGTCGTTTACGATGCTAAAACGATTTGAAAATTCGCCGTGTCCGTGTTACAATACAAGAAGAGAGTTTTTGCTATGAATATGAAAAACAAAACGCATCAGAAACTTTACGACCATTACGTAAGCGTCTTCAATCAGACGCCGATTTTCAGTTTGCGACTTAAAAAAGAAGTTATGCCCGACGATTTGAAACCGATTGAGACTTTCGTTTTCGAGCCGACGGACGAAATGCCGTTCTGGAA
>CALGEU010000359.1 GCA_937881285.1 uncultured Clostridia bacterium
GATTTTGCCACAAGGTGTAAAACAGATAGGTCGGAGCGCATTCGAATCTTGTGTATATTTGACATACATATATATTCCGGACAGCGTTACGCTTTTGGGGAGCGGCGCATTTTCAATGTGTAGTCGTTTGACGAGTGTGAAAATTCCAAATGGTGTGACATATATCGACGCGTCAACATTCTATAACTGTAAAGGCTTGAAAAGCGTCACAATTCCATACGGCGTGACAAGCATTGGGGATTCTGCATTTGCTCTTTGTGAAAGTTTGACAGAGATTTTGATTCCCAATAGCGTGGTAAGTATAGAAAGATCGGCATTCTATGGTTGTAGCGGACTTAAAAATATCACTGTTTCAGATAGTGTAGCAACTATAGGGGAATACGCTTTTTATGGATGTAATGGCAATTCAAGCATAACGTATCTCGGCACGGAAGAACAATGGGCGGCAATTGAAAAAGACGAGAATTGGAATCCTGACAATATTAAGGTTGTATGTCTTGGATAAAAACGAAATGTCACACGAATGACGTAAATCAACACAAAAGGCACGCGGTTGCGTGCCTTTTTGTATGTTCAAAAATGCTCTTGCAAACGAAATGAACGTATGGTAGTATAAGAGTGAAGGATAAATTGTATAGATGCATGGGGGTGAGTTTTTTATTTCTAAAACACCGTTAACAAAAAAACAAAAAATAGCAATTTCGGTTGCCGTTGTGGCGGCGGTTTTGATTTTTGCGGGCATTTTGACGACTGTTTGTATCGTCGGTGTTAAGTCTCGCCCCGAAAACAGGTGGGATAAAATTGTTCCCGGTACATTTTTCGGAGAACTGTCAGTGAAAGAAGTCGATTCCGGTAAAGTGTTGCAAGAAAAACAGAAAGTAAAATTTGTCGTGACCGAAATTACAAAAGAGCAGTATGAACAATCCGACGGAATCGGAACGGTGAAAGACGTCGTTGCGGAAAAGTGCAAGCAAGACAAATACTATAAGTTTGAGTTGTTTGTGGAAGAGAACGGCGAATACGAGCAACTGATGCTCGGGAAAATAACGTCAAATTACAGATGGGATGTTTACACGTACGAAGATGATGTATATCAAAGTTATTTAGACCCGACACCAGACGGAGACAGGTGCTATCTTCTTGTTTTTACCGATGGTAGCCTGCAAAAATCAAGTTATTTATACAAGGGAGAATAAAACAGGGGGGGGGTGAGTTTTATTTCCAAAACGTCGTTGACTAAAAAACAAATAATCGTAATCGTTGTAAGCGTACTTGCTGCGGTATTATGTATCGTAGGAATTATTTTGGCGTGTGCGCGGGTGAGTCTAACAGAGAAAATAGAATTGGTGCAGGGAAATTATTGCGGGAATGCGTATATTTCAAATGTGAATACGGCAAGTTTTGCAATAGAATTGTCGCTGATTGAAATTGAAAAAACGGCATTTGACGAAGCGCAATCAAACAACGTGGTGAAAGACGTTGTCGGGAACAAATTTTTCAGGATTGAATTTGCGGTTTCAACCGAAGATAAGAGAGTAACAAAAGATTTGTTGTTTGATTCATCGACATTCAACGGAAGATTTTATACGTATAAATTTTTGAGTGGCTCGGGAGATATCGTGTGTTTGTCTTCGCACACATACCGAAGCGGCAATATTTATTTTGATATATATTATTATTCGGTTGATAATATTGAATACTATTGCAAAGTTTGTCCTGTCGGATAAACATAGGAACGGCGAGACCTAATGGGACATAATGAACATTATAGGACAAAAGGGGTGAGTAGTATTTCTAAAGATTCGTTGACAAAAGAACAAAAAATCGAAATATCGCTAAAAGTTTTTTTCTGCGTTTTGATTCTTGCGGTCGCAATCACTATTGTGGTTGTTTGTTGTGTCAATTTGAAAAATAAAAGTCGTTTGAGACAGATACAGACAGGCGAGTTTTACGGAGAATTGACCGTGCGCGATAACAACGAAGAATTGTCCGAGAAGCAAAAAATAAAGTTTGTAGTGACAGAAATCACGAGAGAAGAATATTTGCAGTCCGACGGAATCGGAACGGTAAAAGATATCGTCGCGGAAGATTTGGGAAAAAACAAATATTACAGATTTGAATTGTTTCTTGAAGAAGACGGCGGCGGATATGTGCAAGTCGCGCTTGGAAAAATGGTTTTTGATCGACATCGCAATTACTATTATTACGAAGACGAAGGCCGTTATATCAGAATAGAGCCGTACACCGCGGACGGAAAAGGTTTTGCGGTCACAGTCATTACGCAGAAAGAAGAAATGCAAGGTGATTTATACAAGGGAGAATGAAGAAGATATAATGCGGTTTTGAGAAAAATCGGCAGGGTATAATAAAAACGTAAAAGAAAAGGCACGCGGTTGCGTGCCTTTTGCAATGTTTTGAGATATGAAAATCAGTTTTCTTCGGTGGGGGCGGAGTCTGTCGTTTCGGTTTTTGCCTTTTTGCTGCCCCAGTTGCGCATGACAAGGAATTTGTTGCCAAGGAAACTGATGACGAGTGCCGCGATGCCGCCGACCGCTTGTCCTGCAAGGTTGAAGAGCAAGCCCACGAAACTGCTGGGTTCGGGCATTGCGCCGTAGCAAGCGGAAGTGATTGCGCCGCCGAGAAGCGTTTGCATGAATATGATGAACACGGCAAGGATGGTGTACATTATGCCCGAAATCACGACGTTGTTTGTGCAGTTGAACGTTTTCTTTCTGTTCAGCACGAACGTCAGCACCTGTCCCGTGACAGAACCGACAAGGAAGCCGATAAATTCGGCAGTGGTTTCGTATCCGAAGATAGAGAAGTTGCCGACGGGAATACCTTTGAAAGGTTCTGCAAGCACGCCGCCTGCGTATTTGAGTTGGGTGAGCACGAGCGTTAGTATAAGTTGCGAGCCGCCGCAGATGAAACTGAACAGCGTGAACACGACCATTTGGCGCACGTTTTCGTTGGCGTTGATTTTGTCAACGAGTTTTTGCAAGCCCTTGGGGAGTTTTGCTTTTTTCTTTGCGGGTTTTTCTTGCTCTTGCGATTCGTCCGATTGCGCGGTTTGTGCGATTTCGACTTGTTCTTGTCGGTCTTCTCTCGTTTCTACGATTTCGTCGGTTGCGACGGTCTTGTTTTCGTCCATAATTCTCTTCCTTACAGTGATATGTTGACAAATCAACAAATTGTATTATATATAAACGCGACTTATTTGTCAACGCAGATATGCTCGGGATTTTTTCAATGCGGTCAGGTGAAAATCGCACGTCAGGGACAATTCGCTCTCGTTTCTCACTTTTTCCACGGCGTCTTTCGGTGCGCGATATACGTACGGCGTCATGGTGAGCAGATTGTCTGTCTGTTTGCCGCGGGCAACGATGCCGTATTTCAGTTCCTTTTCCGAAACCGTCACGAAGTCGTCGCATACGGGCAGCGCGGTTGCGTTGTCTCTCACGTTTTCGTACAAAGCCCTACGCAATTCGATAAGGTGGTCGGAGAACGGATACGCCACTATCAGCAGTCCGCCGTCTTTCAGCACTCGGGAATATTCCTGCATGGCATAAGGCGAAAACACGCACGTCACTACGTCGAAAGTTCCGTCTTCAAACGGAAGGTCGAAAACGCTTGCCACGGCGATATGCGCGCCCTTGTTTCTATTTGCCGCAATTTTTACGGCGTGTTTGGATACGTCCACGCCGAAATATTCGTCGTCCATGTTATCACGCGCACGCGCGAGCGCGTTCAAATAATACCCAGTTCCCACGCCTGCGTCCAAAAGCGTTATTCTTTCGGAAAAACGCTCGTTTATCTCTTTTGCGATTTCGTTTGCGAGCGGCAGATAAAAATCTCCGTCCAGAAAATCTCGACGAGCCGACACCATTTCTTTGTTGTCGCCGGGGTCTTTCGAGTTCTTGTCCTGCGGATTGAGAAGGTAAAAATAGCCTTCTTTTGCGCGGTCGAAAACGTGACCGTTTTTGCAGACGGCTGATTTTTCGCTTTCGCAAAGCGGATTTTTGCATACGGGACAGAGAAAACTTTTCATAACATAATTATAGCAAATTTTTTTCGTATAGCAATAGATTGCAACTTTATTGCATACGGACAAAGCGTGTGATATACTGAAAATATGTTGGAATTGCTTGCACCCGCAGGAGATATGACGGCGTTTGAAACCGCGCTTATGAGCGGAGCGGACGCAGTGTATCTCGGGCTTGACGACTTTAACGCGCGAATGAAAGCGCAAAACTTTACGTCCGAAAATATTGCGGACGTGGTGAAACGCGCCCATTTTTACGGCGCGAAAGTTTACGTGACGATAAACACTATTTTGCAAAACGAAGAGTTTACAAGGTTGATTTCGCTTGTTAAAAGTGCCGTTTGTGCAAAAGTTGACGCATTTTTGGTGCAGGATATAGGCGTTTGCAAAGTTTTGAAAGATTGTTTTCCCGATATATGTTTGCACGCAAGCACGCAAATGGGCGTGCACAATCTTTACGGCGCACAAGTCGCAAAAGAGTTGGGGGTAAGTCGCGTCGTGCTGTCAAGAGAGACGAAACTCGAAGATATAAAAGCAATAAAAGAAAACACCGACCTTGAAATAGAATATTTCGTTCAGGGTGCGCTGTGCATTGCTTTTTCGGGAAATTGCTATCTGTCAAGCGTCGAGCAAGGCGCAAGCGGCAACCGCGGACTTTGCAAACAGATGTG
>CALGEU010000360.1 GCA_937881285.1 uncultured Clostridia bacterium
TAAGTTACGACAAAAACGGCACGCCTACAAGGTATGAAAAGTTTGATTTACAGTTTTGCAGTAAGTCATCAAACGACTATAAAAACCTATTCTACAAATACAAAATCGTAGATAGAAAAATAGACGATAAGACCTTTGCGGAACGAGTGAATACAAACGAACGCAGATACGATATTTCGGGCATCGAACTCGTAACGTACGGAGATAAAAACGCTACCGAATACGGCGTCGGCGGTACGTACACTTTCACGGGATATTCGGAAGGATACGGTCCTGATGCTAACGCAAAATCCACGTTGAATTGCGTCGTGCAAGACCTTGAAACTTTGGCGCTCGAAGTGCATCACACATCGTTTAGGACCAATGTTTCGAGCAAAGGCAAAGACCATTACAACGAAGTCAATTCGGTGTATTTCTCTATCCCCGAACGAATCTATCAAGAGTACGGAAAATTGCAAAAGATACGCGCGGAATGGTGGGAATACAAGACCAAACTTGCCGCCATTACTTCCAACGAGGCGTTCTATCAAAAGATGCTCGCAGGCTCAAAGTTAAAGCGCGAGATAAATCAAACCAACTCGGAAATACCTTATCATCTTTTCACGGGATATAAGGTTGAATCAACATCTGATAAATACCATAGTTACACTTCCATTGAGTATGACTGGTGTTTTAACGTAAGAACCAACTATGAGGAAAAGACCGGTGGAGCAATATTCAATTCCACAAAGGTAAGCAAGGCAAACAGTCAGTCGGATATGATACCTATGGTTTTCTATTCGCCATACGTCGGTTTGGATGAGGTCTTTGACTTTCTTTTCTCAAAACCCGTTGCGGGCGACGTTGCAGCCAACAGAGTTGCCGAATATATCTATGGATACACCAACGAACTCGGCAACGGATACATAGACTGCAACGGTAGAGAAATGAGCAAAGACTTGTTTGAATCTTTCGTTGACGAAGGACGGCAAATGGGACACAACGACAAAACCATTGACCTTGCCGACACGTTCAATCTTATGAGTTACGACTCCAACCACTCGTGGTGGGATAAGCTCTGGGACTATGGTTTTTCATGGCCTCAAACAAGCGGTGATTATAAGGACATCTCGCCTATATACGAAGTGAAAGAGGACGACTTGATTGCCGACGATAACGGCGTATCTCAAAGATTGCTCGTAAACAAGAACGACGTTGCAAGTTTGCGAGCGTTCTATGCAAAAGAGAGTGCGCTCAACAGACGAGTTGTATTGTTCAGAT
>CALGEU010000361.1 GCA_937881285.1 uncultured Clostridia bacterium
AGAAGGATTTTATCTTCTTGGGATAGTTGATGACGAATACGGGCTTGTTGAACACTTTTTCGGTGATATATCTCTCGTGTTCGCTTTGAAGGTCGAGCCCCCATTCCACCGGATACGCAAATTCGACTTTGCTTTCTTTGAGAATGTCGATTGCTTTTGAATAATCGAGCACGACAAAGTCGCTGTCGACGACGTGTTGGAGTTTGTCGCGAAGTCCCGGTTCAAACGCTTTTTCAAAGAACGCAAGTTCATCGGGGCACTCTTCGATGACCGCCTTGATGATGTATTTTATCATCTTGGTCGCAATCTCGATGATGTCGGGAAGTTTTGCAAAAGCGACTTCGGGTTCAACCTGCCAAAATTCGGCGGCGTGTCTGGGCGTGTTGCTGTTTTCCGCTCTAAACGTCGGGCCGAACGTGTAAATCTTGCCCATTGCCATTGCCGCAACTTCGCCTTCGAGTTGTCCGCTGACGGTAAGTCCCGCTTTTCTTCTGAAAAAGTCGTTTGCGATATATTCCGCTTCGTCTTTTGCAAGAATAGCGTCTTTATAGTTTTGCGTAGTCACGCGGAAGATTTCGCCTGCGCCTTCGCAGTCGCTGCCCGTGATAATCGGAGTGTGAACGTAGGTGTAACCGTTCTCCTGGAAGAAACGGTGAATCGCAAACGAAAGTTTGGAGCGAACGCGAAGCATTGCGTTCATCGTGTTCGTGCGCGGACGCAAATGCGGTATCGTGCGCAAAAACTCCATGGTGTGATATTTCTTTTGAAGCGGATAGTCGCTCGGGCAATCGCCCAGAAGCGCGATTTCTTTTGCGTTGAGTTCCACTTCGCCTTCTTTCATTGCAGGAACGACTTCACCCGTAACGAACACGGATACGCCGTTTTTGAGAACTTTTGCGAGTTCTTCCTGTTCGAACTCCGCCTTATTTATAACGATTTGAAGATGTTTAAGAGACGTGCCGTCGTTGAGAGCGAGAAACGCCATAGTCTTGCTGTCGCGCGCCGAACGCACCCAGCCTGCAACACTCAAAGTTTTGCCTTGATACTCTTTGCCGTCCGCAAGTATGCGGGAAATGTCAGTGTTCTGCATAAAATTACCTCATTATGTTAAATTATTATATAAACAAAAAGGCTGTTTGTAAAGTAATTTCGCGCGTTTTCGCACGCGCGAGCGATAAAGCGGCTCAAAAGTTGACGAATATTTCACTTCGGGCTATAATGTTTTTAATAAAAATCCACCGATTCTTCGCTTTTGCGAAAGAAAAATAAGGAGTTTATATGTACGACGTTGTGATAATAGGCGCAGGCCCGGCGGGGCTTTCGGCAGGTATTTACGCTTGCCGCGGCGGTCTTAAAGTCGCGATAATAGAAAACAAAAGCGTAGGCGGACAAGCGCAGACGGCGGCGGATATTCAGAATTACCCCGGTATAAAATCGACGAGCGGTTTCGATTTGTGCTATGCGATGATGAATCAGTGCATAGAATTCGGCGCGGAATTCGTCTTCGACTCAATCGCGTCGGTTTCTCTTGTCGGCGAAACTAAAACAATCGGTCTTGCAAGCGGAAACGTCGTCGAAGCAAAGAACGTGATTATAGCAAGCGGCGCGAACGCAAGAAAACTCGGCGTGCCGAACGAAAGCAAATTTATAGGCAAAGGCGTGAGTTACTGCGCAACGTGCGACGGTGCGTTTTTCAAAGGAAAAACCGTTGCGGTGATAGGCGGCGGAAATACGGCGGCGGAAGACGCGTTGTATCTCGAAAAACTTGCAAAGAAAGTTTACATGGTGCACAGAAGAGACGCACTTCGCGCAGACGATATTCTCGTAAAACGTCTTGAAAAAAGTGGCGTTGAAATAGTCTGGAACAGCGTTGTCGAAAATCTCGACGGAGAAGACAAAATCACACAACTGACACTTAAAAACATAAAAACAGACACATTAACCACAATTTCGGTTGACGGAGTGTTTGTCGCAATAGGTCAAACGCCAAACTCGCAAGGTTTTGAAAACGTCTCGCTTTCAAGCGGCGGATATATCATTACGGACAAGAATATGCACACGAATATCGATGGAGTTTACGCCGTCGGAGACGTGAGAGAAAAGTCTCTTCGTCAGGTCGTAACCGCTTGTGCGGACGGCGCAATCGCCGCAAACGCAATCGTAAACGGAATATAATAAAATCTGTTTTTTCTTAAAAAGAACACGCCTTTTGCACGGCGTGTTTTTTATAACTTTATTTCTCCTTTTTCGGCAAAAATCGGCACGCCGCGACACCATGTTTTTCATATATTGAATATATGCATTACTTCGGAACTGACGGTATCAGAAACAAAGCGGACTGGCTTTTGAAAAACGAAATCCCCTATGCGCTCGGCAAGGTTCTTGCAAAACGCGGGGGCAAAATCATAGTTGCCAGAGACGTACGAGAGCACTCGCTCGATATGGAAAAACAGTTGTGCCAAGGGCTTATGGAAGGTGCAACGCAAATATGGGTTACGGGCGTTTTGCCAACGCCTGCGCTTGCGTATATCGCACAAATAGAAAAAGCGGACTACGCCGTAATGATAACCGCATCACACAACGCACCCGAATTCAACGGCTTGAAAGTGTTCGGAAAGTGCGGAAAAAAGTTGTCCGAAAGCGACGAGACGGCTCTCGACAACGAATTGTTTTTGACGATGAACTCGCCGTCTGCTCCGCAACCCGTTTTCATAGACGAAGCGTGCGCGGACGCTCTGACAGACGAAGAATTGAACAGCGAACTTTCCGTTTCGCTTGCCGAAAACCATAGAATACGCATAGTTGACGGTGCGGAATTTCTGTATCTTAAACACGTAAAATCAATGTTTCCCAGATTTGACGGAATGAAAATCCGTCTAGATTGCGCATACGGGTGTTTTGCGACTCTCGCGCCAAAAGCGTTTCTCGAACTCGGCGCAATCGTGTGCGCCGAACACAACGTTAGAGACGGCAAAAAAGTGAACGTGGATTGCGGCTCGACTCACGTTGCGGACTTTGCCGCTCGCGTGCAAAAAGACGAAATCGGATTTGCGTTCGACGGAGACGGAGACAGAGTGCTTGCGGTCGTTGACGGAAAAGTTTACGACGGAGACGCTATGCTTCTTGCGCTTTCCACGCTATACCGTTTGCAAGGAAAACTCAAAAAGCGTTTCGTTGTCGGCACTATTCTCACCAACACAAAACTCGGGCGAGAACTTGCCTACCACAACACCGCCCTTATCCGCACGGACGTCGGAGACAAACACGTGCTTGACGCACTCGAAAAGCAAGGATGCCTGCTAGGCGGTGAAAAAAGCGGACACATAGTGATGCTCGACAAAGGCACGACGGGAGACGGTCTCGTCACCGCCTTGTCCCTTCTCGAAGTGAAAAGAACGGTCGGGTCGCTTCCTAAATTCATTCCCTATCCGATGCTCGAATTCGGGATTCCGTCAACCGACCCAGAAAAAGAAATCTCATCAGATGAGTTTCAGCGCAAAATTGCCGACGTCAACTCTCGTTTCTCGAAATCAGGCCGACTTATCGTCCGCAAAAGCGGCACCGAACCAGTGATTCGTATTACCTACGAATGTTTTTCATC